>DATESD010000146.1:0-3325 GCA_035270985.1 Bacilli bacterium
TTTTGGTCCTTTAAAGAAAAATAAAGATGCCCTGCCGCACCATTTTTGAAATTTGATATCTCACCTTTAACTAGAATGTATTTTAATTTTGCGTCTTGGGATAAGACAGCTTTGACATACTGATTGATATCATTTACAGAGTAAATAATTCTCTCGACATCCATTATTTGAGAACCCCATCTAATATTGCGTTGATGAATTGTGATTGCTTGATATCGATATATTTTTTCGCGAGATTAACCGCGACATCAATGACCACGCGCTTATCGCTTTTCTCGACGAAATAATAATGAGCATATGACATTAGTAAAATAGCTTGCGTAAGAAGAGGGAGTCTCTCCCACTTCCAACTCTTTAAGTAAGGGATATATGCATCTCTTATGATTCCGTACTTGGTTAAAGAAAGGATGACTACATTTTTGATAAAGTCATCAACTTCATCGTATGGTTGATCGCACATCTCGCTGATTAGTTCGCGAGCGTCGCGTTCCATTTCAGAGATATTAGTAGAAAAATCGACCAACTCATCATAGATGATGGTCATAATAATATAGTGTTGTTGATTTCTTGGTAAGCTCATAAATTAAATGATGGAAACAACGCGAACTTGAACATCAAAAGGGATTTGTTCGGTCGATATCATAAAGACATTGTTGATTTCATCTTGGATTAAGCGAGAGACATTCTGAATGTTGGTTCCTTTAACCACATCAACCGCGATGCTGACATGGACGATTCCTTGATGAATAGTTGTTTTAATTGGAGTATTCAAGCGAAATAAAGAAGCTAAAGATAGAGTCTTGCTTTTCTTGGTGACATTGATACCGGGAAGCCTTCCGATGGCCTCAGCGGCTAAACGATTAAAAGTGCGATATGAAATCGCGAGCTTTCCTCTTTTTAGATAATCATCAACGTAAATGTAATCAGCCATATTTCTCATGTATAAATATATATGAAATATATGAAAGGTGCAATTGTTACGAAGTCCAATATGATAATCTAGCGTTTTTGTGACAGCTTTTCTAGAATTGAGTAACATTTAGTGAGAATGCGTTTCAAATTGAATATTGGGACCACCACCTTATGTATTGGTCTTTTTCTGACACCCTAAAAATTTGTTTTAAAGCGTCCCGTATCTCACCAATTACTGTAATAGATGCAGAGCAAGTTCATTCATAAACAATGATTTTATCAAACGTTTTGTGGTAATCATTTCTTTTGTGCGTTTAAATAATTATGTGTTTATTTGTTTTGCGAGTTGACTTATATTTCCTCTTTCAGCAAATCTCAGCATTCCGATCTTTCTTGTGATAAAACAGTAGCTCTAATAATCCTCTCATCACAGTTGAAGTTACTAAAATATCTATTTGACAATAGTTTGCTCCGCCCATTACAATGTGAAACACCATTCCAAACGAATTAACTGGAATCAATTAATTCTATTTGTTTTAAATAGTAAAAAATGCCAAGTGGAGTAAGCATATTTTTAGATATAAATATATTTTTTCTTTGAATATAAATAAATTGTTTTATTGGAGGAGACGAGTGATTGATAGTAGTTGGTTCATAATAATTAAAACAGGAATAGTGCAGAATAGTAAATTAAAGCATTTTTTCTTGTCTTTTTTATTGATAGGTTTTTAATACTTGCTCTTTTGAAAAATAATGAGGGATTAGTTCTCGGATCAGCAAGAATAACATAATCCAAAAATGCAATAATGATTAAACCTAATGCAAATAAAAAAACATAAATTATATATCATTTGGTATAAAAGAAATTGTCCTACTGGTTGTAAGAAAAACGCTTTGTACAACAAGAGATACGATAAATAAAGACATAGACACTTGAGCAATTGAAGGCAAATTTATCGTCACATAAATTAAAAGGCCTAATAAGCATGCTTCTATATTCATAGCGAGAGATGGAAACCAATATTGCATTCATACCACTTTTAATCATCAAAAGTGAGGAATTTCACCATCATAAAATAGCCTTATAAATTTTATTCCCTTTTTACTGCAGGGAAAGAAAATACTAGCATACTTCGTTGGTCTTTCGGCTGTTCCGTGTACACCATCAACAATTGCATAGAATTCACCATCAAGAGGTATTGTTACTTTTACAATTTTCAAAATGCTCTCCGTTTTAATAGTGACACGAAATCCACCTAATAAACCTCTCCGTTTTATTAATCCATTTTCGTATGTCACAATTGTACATAAGCGATTAAAAAAGAGAGAAACAAAAACAAAAAATACGATATTAATAATGCTCAACACGATATCAAGTATCATTTTTGTATTCAAATCATTGCCATATTTGAGAATAAATAATATTAAATATTCAATCGTCAAAAAAAAGAAACAATATATAATCCAAAAGTATATCACACCCGCACTAACAAAAATTCGTTTTTTCGCTTTCATAATAAATTATTCTCTTTTTAATTTGCCTTATTTTGTAAATAATGTTTAATTAAATTAATTATACTATCATATCCGGAGGGAATAACGTTTAATTGAAGCGACAAAATAAAATTTATTCCCCAGCTAAGGTCTGGGCCTCCGAACCCAGCTAGAGAAGCACTAAACATATTAAGAAACCCGCTCCCTATCGCTCCTAGTGCAATTGAATTCCAATCAAGACTGTCGACTTTTATCCCACTGGACAATTGATTTAGCATATTAGAAAGACCACCACCAATTATTCCTGTAGAAGCGCTAACGCCAAGTCCTATTCCAACTGCAAGTCCTGTGCTTATGGCGTTTCCCATAAAAAAGCTTTCTCCAACCGCAGTAGCTATCATTATTCCTTCGCCAGCAATAATCGGCGCCAAAAACAAAGCGCCAACTCCTGCTCCTGCGCCCATAATCGCTCCTCCTAATGCTCCAATCCCAACACCATGCCAAATATTTTGTCCGTTGGCAGTGGCTGTTATGCCTCCTGCAACACCTCCTATAATCGCACCAGCTGCAGCTCCAATTAAGGCAGCTGTTAAAATCGTGAGCCCAGTAATTACAAAATTTCCATTGTTATCTTCATACATTATGGGGTTATTATTGCAATAGACATAGAGATTATATCCAGCAGGTAATTCGCTAGTGAGATAGCTTGAATCATCAATTGATAGCCATCTCATCCATAGAGGAACATAGTATCTGCTTAAGCAATAATACCATTTTGATTCATGGTCATAGTAATAACATTTAAATAGAAAAGGATTCAAGGTGCTTAAGGAAATAGAAGAGTAATCGATGATATTAGTGACGTTACCCCAAGCATCGTAGGAATATCTGACGAGGAGTTCTCCATCACTATTGAATA
>DATESD010000147.1:0-2303 GCA_035270985.1 Bacilli bacterium
TACTAATACATAGTGAAATTTATCTTGATATTTCTTTAGAATTTCGGGAAAATTAACGAATATATCCCTTACTTTAAGCAGTAGATCTTCAAAATCAAGCAAGCCTAACCTTTTCATTTTTTCTTCATAAAGCTTTGCCATCTTATCATCCCAAGGATTGTCAGCTTTAAGGATATCAAAGCATTTATTATTATTTATTATCTTTTGTAATTGTTTCGCTTTTTTTCTTTCTTCTTTGTTTTCTTTTAAAATGTCAGAGATAACTTTTAATTGCTCTTCATCATCGATAATCGAAAAAGAATTGCTATAGCCTAAAACTGATATTTCTCTTCGCAAAATTCTTGCACACAAAGAGTGGAAAGTACTAATTGTCGTGTCATATATTGCGGGGCCTACAAGATTAACAAGTCGCTCGCGCATTTCATTAGTTGCTTTATTCGTAAAAGTAATGGCGAGGATATTAGCCGGATTTATTTGCTTTTCCTTAATCATGTAAGCAATACGAAAAGTTAAAGTTCTAGTTTTGCCACTGCCGGCACCAGCAAAAACCATTACTGGACCAGAATATGATGCTACTGCTTTTTTTTGTTCTTCATTCAAATTGCTTAACATTTTGTACACTCCTCATTACTATTTAATTGCCGACTTTAAAGAAACTATTCGATTGAAACATAACCGATCCTTGTTTGAATCTTTATCCACAGCATAATAACCATCTCTAACAAATTGAAATCGTTCTAAAACCGCAAAGTTTTTTCTTACACCTTCAACAAAACCTGGTTTTATAATCCACGAATCAGGATTAAAGCGCTCAAGAAAACTACGATTATCGCCAGGATTGTCAATAACTAAAGTATCAAACAAATTAAAAGTCGCTGGAATAGCTGTAGATGCTTCAACAAATTGGATAGTCCCGTTTGGTTTTCGCTCATTAAAGCCACTACCACTTTTTGTTTCCGGATCATAAGTACAGTGAATCTCCCCAATATTACCATCGGCATCATAAATTACTTCATTTGCTTTAATAAAATAAGCATGGAATAATCTTACTTCTAATCCTAAAGCTAAGCGCTTATAACGTTTATCTGGTTTTTCAATAACAAAATCATTTTTATCGATATATAGATGACGAGAAAAAGCAATTTTTCTTGTTCCTAATTCTTCGTTTTCAGTATTATTAGCTGCTTCGAGATACTCAACTTTTCCTTCATCATAATTAGTAATCACTACTTTTAAAGGTTCGACAACGGCCATCAACCGATTGGCCTTCAGTTTTAAATCTTCACGCAGAAAATGCTCTAGCATTTCTCCTTCAATTGTTGAATTAATTCGCGATAATCCTGAAGCTTTAACAAAATTCTTAATTGATTCTGGAGTATAGCCTCTTCTTGCGAGACCAACTAAAGTTGGCATCCGCGGATCATCATAACTCAAAACTAATTTATTATTTACTAATTCGCGTAAATATCTTTTACTCATTACCGTATTAGTAATATTTAGGCGTCCGAATTCGATTTGTTGGGGAACATTAGGCATTTCACACTTTTCAACAACCCAATCGTACAAAGGACGATGATTTTCATATTCTAAGCTACACAAAGAATGTGTGATTCCCTCAATTGCATCTTGAATTGGATGGGCAAAATCATACATTGGATAAATACACCATTTATCTTTAGTGCGATGATGATTAATATAAAGAATACGATATAAGATTGGATCGCGCATATTGATATTCGGACTAGCCATATCAATTTTAGCTCGTAAAACTCTTTCTTCTTCTTTATATTTACCGGCGCGCATATTACTAAACAACTCTAAGTTTTCGGCGACACTACGGTTACGATAAGGAGATTCCACTCCCGCTGTATTAAAATCACCACGGTATTTACTTGTTTCCTCGGGCGTTAAGTCACAAATATAGGCCAAGCCTTTTTTAATTAACGCAACGGCTAATTCATAAGTTTTATCAAAATAATCACTCCCAAACAAAACTTTTGCTGGGTGATATCCTAACCATTCAATATCTTTTTTAATCGCTTCCACGAATTCAACATCTTCTTTGGCTGGATTTGTATCATCAAAGCGTAAATTGGTTTCCCCACCAAAACTTTCTGCCAATTCAAAATTAGTAATTATGGCTCGAGCATGCCCGATATGCAAATATGCATTTGGCTCCGGAGGAAACCGGGTTAATATTGCCTTAACCTTGCCACTTTCTAAATCATTAATCATTATCGTCTTGATAAAATTCGACATTTCTTCCATTTTCTTCACTTCCTAATTACTTCTATTTCTTCTAT
>DATESD010000148.1:0-2388 GCA_035270985.1 Bacilli bacterium
CAATTATCGAGTTTAGCGACATTAATTTTAAGGAGGAATAATTATGATTAAATTTAACGAACTATTAGAAAGAGCCAAGAGCCAGAATATTGCTATCCATACGACTACCGAAACACAGGCGACAATCTTGTTGGAAGCACTTAATAAAAAAGGTTATAAGTGGAATAGCGGACATAAGTTAACAACCGACACACTTTACGAAACTTATAAAGAAAATACTGGCTATACTTTTGAACCAAGACATAAAATTGCTTACTGTTCATTGATTTGGTATCAAGAATATGATTATGCAATTATTGAGTTTAGCGATATCGATTTCAAGGAGGAATAGTTATGACAAGCAAAGAATTAAAGAAAGTATTGGAACTACACAAGAAGTGGTTGAACGACGAAGAAGGCGGAGTGCCTGCCAATTTAGAAGGTTTTAATTTATATGATGCTATGCTAATAGGGGCTAATTTAGAAGGTGCTAATTTAGAAGGTGCTATGTTAATGAGGGCTGACTTAACTAATGCTAATTTAAAAGGCGCTGATTTAAGAGGTGCTGATTTAACTGGTGCTATTTTAGTTGGAGCTGATTTAAGAGGTGCTGATTTAACGGGTGCTATGCTAACGTGTGTTGATTTATATGGTGTTGTTTTAGATGATAAAGAGAAGTACCGCTTAGGAATTATCTTATCAGAAGCACGAATTGGCTATAAGAAGTTACACAATGGTTCTATTTGCAAAATATTAGTTCCAAAAGGTGCGGTTGTTTTTTGTATCAATGGTTCAAAATGTCGAACAAACAAATGCGAAGTTTTAGAAGGCGAGGGCATGTCTATGTATAATAGGAAAATTGAATACAAAGTAGGCAAAAAGTTGGAAATTAAAGACTTTAACCTCATGTATAATGTCGTATGCGGCACAGGTATTCACTTCTTTTGGAACAAAGAAGAAGCAGAGCATTATTAAGGAGAGAAAGGTAAAGTAGTATGAAAGAAGATTTTTTAGACAAAATAATTAGTGAATTATCAGTGTTTGATTGGAAGTCACGAGTTGATAAAAGACAAGCAAAAAAAGTTATCAAAATGTTGGAAAATTTAAAAAACAAGGATAAAAGCGATAAGATTTCAGGTGATGTTATTATTTTGAATAATCAAGATAGAGATAACTTAATAAAAACTCTTGCGACGCCGCCCGAAGCAAATGAAAAATTAAAAGTTTTATTTAAAGGAGAAAAATAGTTATGATTACTTTTAACGAACTGTTAAAAAGGGCGAAAACTGAAAAAGTTGCCATTCACACATCAACAGAAGAACAAGCCGTAGTTTTACTGAGCAAACTTAACAAGAGAGGATATGTTTGGAAAGGAAAATATGACCTAATCACCACGACACACTTTGGACGCAATGAAGAAGATACTTGCTATGCTTTAGAACCAAACAACATAATTTGTTATAGTTCGATTACTTGGTATCAAATCATGAGTTACAAAATTATTGAATTTAGCGAGATTGATTTCAAGGAGAAAAAACAAAAATGAGTAAAGAATTAGAAGCACTAGAAAAACTTAATCACACAATTTGTTTAAATAGCCCCACTATCAAATGGGGAATTGACACATACGACCATATTGATTGTAAGGATGAGAAAGAGTTTGTTAAGTGTTATAACATTATTGAACAAGCCCTTAAACGCAATGAGCCAATGAAAGTTGCTAATAGAACCGAAACGGAAGAAGGTCATTATGAAGTTGAAGAACAAGGGTATATTAGTGGACGCCACTATCTTATCACTATTACAAGTGGTGAGTGTCCAGTATGTGGTAACCCAATGGATGATAGAGAAAATATTGTTTCACCAATTTTTTGTCCCCATTGCGGTCAAAGATTAGATTGGAGTAAATAGTTATGACATTAAAAGAATTATTATCTCATTTTTGTTGCAAAAGTGAATTAGAATATATTTCCATTAACGTTGATGATAATGTCGCGGTGCAATTATCTTGTTTTGAATTAAACTTTGAACATGATGAATATCTTGATTACGAAGTTAAAAACTGGACTTTAGATTGCGCGGATAATACACTAAGCATTGAATTACTATCTAACAAATTAAACGATGCTTCCAATACTAAATATATAGAGGTTTTAACTTTAGAAGAGGCAATACAAGAAGCGCAGCGCGATTATAAAGAGCGTGGTTCGGTTTTTGAGCAAACTATTGGAAATATGATTGAATATATTGCTTATAATTGTAAAGGTTACGAATATCTACGAGAAGATATTGAAATTTCTTTTATAAGTAAAGCCTATGAAGAAATTTACGATAGAATTCTAGACTATCTTAGCAAAGGAATTATAGGATTATAAAAGTAATTTTATTTTCTCGTTATCTCGTTACTCG
>DATESD010000149.1:0-2839 GCA_035270985.1 Bacilli bacterium
GGCTTAACTGGTCGTAGGTTCCCTGAACCATAAAACCGCCGTCTTTCATTATTTTTATACTGTCGGTTGCTATCTTGGCACATTTCATATCATGTGTAATGATAATGGCAGCAGTATTATATTCCTCTCGGATCTTTAGTATCAGTTCGCTAATTTCTCCCGATGTTACGGCGTCCAGTCCTGTAGTGGGTTCATCATATAGGATAATTTCGGGTCTCAATATAAGCGTTCGTGCCAATGCTATTCTTTTTTTCATTCCTCCCGACAACTCGGATGGCATTTTGTCAATTGCATCAAGTAGCCCGACACTTCGGAGCGATTCTTCAATCAGCTCTTCGGCATCCTTCTTCTTATCAACAAATTGTGTTCTGCGTATGGGAAAAAGAAGGTTCTCGCGCACACTCATTGAGTCGTACAAAGCCCCTCCCTGAAACAGATATCCCACCTTTTTTCTAATCTCATTCAACTCTATCTCATCGCACTCGAGTACGTTTGTACCCAACACATTAACTTCGCCCCAATCGGGTTCTATAAGCCTTACGATGCATTTAATAAGAACCGATTTGCCTATACCCGATTTACCCACTACACCAAGGTTTTCTCCACTTTGCAGCGTTAGGCCAATGCCTTTTAATATATCATTGTCCCCAAAGGATTTATATAAGTTGTTTACAACAATAACGTTTTCTTTCTCCATATACCTCCTTAAAAAATGCTTGTTATCAATACAAATAATAAGTCGATCACAAAAATGGTGAGTGATGACACTACCACGGCCGAGTTGGCGGCACGACCCACAGATTCTGTTCCCCTGCCTGCAGTATATCCTTTGTAACATCCAATTAAGCCAATAAAGAAGCCAAAGAAGACAGTTTTGAGTGTTGCAGGTAACAAGTCTACGAAATCCAACATAGAAAATGATAGATTAATGAAAAGTGTGAACGGCATGGACTCAAATATGTTTACTGCTAAAAAAGCTCCAAGAAGGCTAAATGCATCGGCAAATATTACCAGCACTGGTACCACCAATGTGGTAGCCATTACACGAGATGCTACTACAAAACTCAGGGGACGTGTTCCTGACACCTCCATGGCATCTATTTGCTCTGTAACGGTCATTGCAGATATCTCAGCACCAATTCCGGAGCTCAGCTTGCCGGCGCATATTAGACCCGTAATTACTGGTCCCAATTCACGTATCATCGACACCGCAATCACACCTGGCAATAATGTTTGAGCACCAAAATCTGAGAGAATTGGGTTCATCTGCATGGTAAGCACAAGTCCCATAATGAAACCGGTTACTCCCACTAATGCCAAAGATTTATTGCCTAACAGGAAGCTGTGTTTTACTAATTCGCGAAATTCAAAAGGGGGCTGGAAGAATTGTTTGATTACTCTTCCAGTAAAAAATATTAATTCTCCAAGATCAATAAAAATTCCGTTATAAAAGTTGCGGGTTTCTTCTTTAACCCTTAGTCTACCTTTAATACCTTGTTTAATTACAGATATTCTGATTTTTGCCATATGTTGTTATTCAGGTGAATTGATTCAATAAAGCACCTCATGCTAATTAAACCAATTTTAAAATATAATGTTTAACTAATATCTCATCTACCAGTTGATTTATAGAATTTATTTTCAATTATTGGCTCAGTACATTTCATTAAACTAACAGAAAGATGAAAAAATTATGTTCATTACAAAAATAAATTTAAACTATTAGAAACAATCGATTGGATTAAGAAAAAAAACCAATAAGTAGAGCGAAAAAAACTTCCATAATAATTTGGCTCATCTTGAATAATCACTCAGAAAAGGATGTTAATATCAAAGGGATGTAGAAACGATGTGCATTTTTATTTATACTTAAAAAATATTTGCTTATAAACGAAAATAATTGTTTATTTGTGTTTAATAGTTTCAATTGATTATACTAATAATGGGGTCTATATTACAAAATTGGGCATATTTCATTGAAATAGGAGATGATGAATCTTTTTCCGAAGTCTATAACGAAATTGTAGACGACCTGTTTGCGTATGGTATAAGTTTAGGTTTTCAACGAGAAAGCTGTAAGGATGCTATTCAGGATGTTTTCATGAAAATCTATTTATCAAGGAAAAGCTTATCACATATCCATAATATTACTCCATATATTTTCAGGTCGTTTAAAAATAGACTAATAGACTTTGCGCGAAAAGACAAATACAATGATAGTATCAACAGTTTTGACGACAACTTCGTTCTGGAAGTTACTGTGCTAGATAATATTATTGATAATGAGACAGCTATTATCTTAAAAGAAAAAGTAGAAAGGCTTTTGAAAAATATTACGCCTAATCAAAGGGAGGCAGTTTACTTGAAATATGTGACCGGACTTCAACACAAAGAAATAGCAGATATACTGAACATAAATGAGGAGTCGGCACGTAAACTCCTTTACAGAGCTATGGATAAACTACGGAAATTGGCTTCAGACGAGGAGCTTCAAGAAAAAACTGCACTGCTTGCTGTTTTACAAGTTCTTATCAAAATGATATAACGCCGGTTTCTTTCATATTTTAATAACCAATTGTTAAATTTTTACTTTTTTATCTTTTTGTGTCCACGAAAAGATATTAGATTCGTCATATAATAAAGGGGTACTATGAACAACAGAAATTTATTTTTCCAAAATGTAGATAAATTACTCCAGAACGAGGAGTTTATCAAATGGCGGCTGTTTAAAACTAAAGAGCTAAATAAATATTGGACAAATTTCAGAGATCAAAATCCTCATTTGAATAAAGAGTTAAATGAAGCAATTCTTCAGTTTGAAGAAGTAAAAATAAATCAT
>DATESD010000150.1:0-3578 GCA_035270985.1 Bacilli bacterium
GTTGCGAAAAAACCGATGGGGAAATTCAGTCGGGCTTTAGATGTTGTGCTTGATTATGTTCGCCATGACTTAGATAATATTGACCCCGAAACAATAATGGTAACTCATTCTTTAAGTAAGGTGGCAGCCCAATATTTAAAAGAAGAATTAAAGAAAATGAACAAGTTTGCAAATATTTATGAAACTTTTGCGGGAGGGGTAATTTCTACTCATTGTGGCCCGAAAACAATTGGTGTATTATATATTTTAAATGAATAAGCTGCGAACAATTGTGGCAATGGAAAAAGCGCCAATGACAGAATGCGCTTTTTATTTTAAAGGAGAAGAAGATGAAAAAAAATATATTTTTAGAATATGGTTTTAATTCCGACTATCGCAAGCGAGCTAAATTAATCAAAGCGATGGGCTTTGATGGTGTTTTTTTAGAATGGAATGATAGTATAGATTCGATTGCGAAAATAGTTCGGGAAGAGGGCTTAGAGATTGAAACGATTCATTTACCTTATGCCTTGGCTAATTCTATTTGGGAGGAAACACCGGATGGAGAGATTTATTACCAACAAATTATTGATGGTGTTTTGAAAGCCGGTCAATTAAAAATAAATACGGTGATTGTGCATACTCTTAAAGGGCAAACACCGCCGAGTGTTTCTTTACTAGGCTTAGAGAGAATGAAAGCAATTGTCAAGTTAGCAAGTGAAAAGAAAGTCCATGTGGCTTTAGAAAATATTCGCCTGCCGGAATACTTTGATTATTTCTTTGAAAATATTCCTAGTCCGTGGCTTCGCTTTTGTTTTGATGCGGGTCATGCCAATTGCTTTTCCCGGGATATTGAAGTTTTTCCTTGGGAGAAATATCAGTCACGATTAATATGTGTCCACCTTCATGATAATTTTGGCTTGAGCGATCAACACCAAATGCCTTTTACGGGGAATATTAATTGGGAAAAGTTAATGAAGAAGTTAAAAGAAATAAAATATCCTGGACCATTAACTTTAGAAGTTGTTTTAAAGCATACTGAAGGGCTTGATGAAGACGAATTTATTAAGACAGCAAAAGCAACAATCGATAAGTTAGCAGGATTATATGATAAATAGAACCGAAATTCTTGCTCCTGCGGGATCAAGTGAGGCTTTTTATGCGGCGATAGCTAGTGGTGCTGATGCTGTATATCTTGGCGGCAAGGCTTTTGGAGCGCGCGCTAAGGCCACAAATTTTACCATTGATGAAATAAAAGAATTGATTAAATATGCCCATCTAAGAGACAGAAAGGTTTACGTTACAGTTAACACAATTATCTTTGAAGAAGAGTTAACCGCAGCTTTACAGTTTGTTGAGGAACTTTATTTTAATGATGTTGATGCGATTATTGTCCAAGACTTAGGACTCGCGATGGCTGTTCGGGAAATGTATCCTGATTTAGCCCTTCACGCTTCAACGCAAATGAATATTCACAATTTAGCGATGGCGAAAGTAATCGCAGATCTAGGCTTTAAGAGATTAATCTTACCAAGAGAAATGAGCATTGATGTAATTCGGGAAATAAAAGCCCAAACATCGATCGAGTTAGAAGTTTTTATTCATGGTGCCTTATGCGTTTCTTATTCCGGCAATTGCTATCTTAGTTCTTTTATCGGTAAAAGAAGTGGTAATCGTGGTCAGTGCGCTCAACCGTGCCGCTTGCCGTATACCTTAGCGAACCAAGAAAAATACTGGCTCAGCACTAAGGATTTAAATACCTTGGAGAGAATCAAAGAATTGCAAGATGCGGGAATTACAAGTTTTAAGATTGAAGGACGAATGAAACGTCCGGAATACGTTGCGCAAGTAGTTTCAAGCTACCGTCAAGCGGTAAATAATGAAAACATTGATTATGGTAAAGAAAACAGGCTGTTACGGATGATTTTTAATCGTGACTGGACGAAAGGTTTTCTTTTTAAAGAGGAAAATACGGACTTTCCCAATATTGAACAGCAAAACCATGTTGGTCTATATATTGGTAAAGTAACTTCAACATATAGAGATAAAATAAATATTAAACTTATTAGTGATTTAGCTTTTGGAGATTCAATCCGTTTAGTGGGGAAAGTAACCGATGCGGTTACTGTTAATCAAATGTATGTTGATAACCAATTAGTAAAAGTTGCTCAAGCTAATGATGTGGTCACCGTTCGTGGTCATTTGGATGGCTTAGATGAAGCAAAAGTTTATCTGACAACATCCAAACGGCAAATTGATGAGTTATCGCAAATGTATAAAGAGGATAATTATAAGGTTGAAATTGACGGCATCTGCTATTTAGAAAACAATCAAGTTGTCTTAGCGGTAACAGATGGTAGTAATAATGCTCTTTCAGTTAGTGAGGCGACTCCAGAGATTGCTAATAGTGACCAAAAAGAAAAAATAAAAGAGCAATTAACAAAATCAGCAGCAACTATTTTTATGTTCAAAAGCTTAGTTGTTAGGGATAATTTCTTCTTACCCTTAAAGAATTTAAACCAATTACGCCGCGAAGCGCTTGCTAAGTTAGAAGTGGCGCGGAGCTCTAAATACCCCCATCGTCATCGTCAAGATTTAGCTCAGGAAATAGTTAATCATGAAACGGAAGTTGCGGGAATAAAGGTAAAAGTCCGCGATGAAGAACAATTGCAAGCGGCGCTTAAGTTTCCTGTTAAGGCGATATATATCGCCGATTATAGTTTGTATAATAAGTATAAAGCTAAGGATAATGTTTTTTATTATGCACCGCGTAATAATCAAAAACCTTTTTCGGGCTCAGCAGTAACAACTGACCTCTCATCATTGTCCGGAAATATTAGTTCTGTTTATACAAATGTTACTAATAGTTTTGCTGTTAGACAAATGGAAAAACTCGGGGCTCGGACCGTTGGTTTGAGCATTGAATTATCTTTTCCCCAAATCAAAGATTTGGTTCAAGGATACCTTACAAAATATAAGAGCCTGCCATCACTAGAAATGATGGTCTATGGTTCATATGAACTGATGCTACTTGCTTATTGTCCGTTAAATAAGGCCCTAGGCAAAGAAAAAAAGTATTGTGGGGAATGTTTAAAGAACAGGCATTTCTTAACTGATCGCTTGGGGTATAATTTCCCGGTAATTAAAGACGAAGAATGTAACTTAATTATGTTAAACGCCAAAAGATTGCATCTACTTGCCTATATTAATGCTATAATAGGCGCGGGAGTTAAAAATATAGTTTGCGATTTCTCTTTAGAGACGGCTTTAGAAGTAGAAAACATTTTAGAAATGTATTTTGCCGTCTTAGAAAACAAAGAATTTAATAGCGAGGAGCCTAGGCAAGTAACTACCGGTCACTTCCTAGAAGCAATAATATGAAAAAATGGTATCGGTTAGATAATGCCGGGAAGATTTTTCCTAGCGTGTCAAATGCAAGGCGATCAAATCTTTTTCGTCTATCTATAACACTAACAGAAGAAATCAATCCTGTCGTCTTACAAGAAGCATTAAATGTAACAATTGAAAGATTTGCCACTTTTAACGTTAAGTTAAAGAGAGGGCTTTTTTGGTATTATTTAGAAGAGAATAAAGAATGT
>DATESD010000151.1:0-2037 GCA_035270985.1 Bacilli bacterium
ATGAGCAAGCCTGAGCAGCCTTGAGCGCTTGTGAAATTGTCAAGAGCATGATATTATTAAAATGAGCAAAGCCATCGCAAGGTGTGCTTTGTTCTAAATTAAAAATAAGCGAAATGGAATACTGGCTTAAAGACCAGCCTAGAAACTATAAAGAATTCATTAATTTGAGTTCTTTTTTGTTTTTGCAGAAATACTTGTAGTATTCCAACTGGTAAAATATTACAGTTTTATATAGCAGTTGGAGTGATTATATGAAAGGAAAAATGCTAGATACTTATGAAAAGTGGGAAAAGTCTGGTCATCTTGATGAAAAATTAGAGGCAATTAAAGAAATGGTGGCTAAACGAGCAACACAAAGACAAGTTGCCGAGTATTTAGGTATATCAGAAAAAACAATAATAAAACTAAGGAAAGTACATCCTAAATTAAACGATGCATTTTCTTATGGTGATGAAGTACTTAAAAATACATTACTTGATGCAATATATCAAAAAGCCATCGGTTTTGAATATGAAGAGTCACAAACAATTATTGAGGAGACAAAGACAGGTAATAAAAAACGAATCACAAAATATAAGAAACGAGCACTTCCGGATGTTTCTGCAATTAAGTATTTGCTTGTGATTCATTTTGGTATTGAATTTAATGAAAAGAAGGCTGAGCTTGAGTTGATGGCCAGACGATTAGAGAAAGATGAGGAAGAGTGGACTAATGAACATAGTGATGAAACAAATAACAGAACTCAAAGAGTACGAAAACAATCCAAGAAATAATGATGCAGCAGTAGATGCTGTTGCTAAAAGTATTGAAGAGTTCGGTTTTAAGGTTCCAATTGTAGTTACAAGTAAAAATGTAATTATTGCAGGTCATACAAGATTAAAGGCGAGTATTAAACTTGGTTTATTAGAAGTTCCTTGTATTATTGCGGATGATTTAACTGATGAACAAGTTAAAGCATTTAGACTTGCGGATAATAAAACAGCAGAGCTTGCTTCTTGGGATTTTTCAAAGTTAGAAGAAGAACTCTCATTAATTGAGATGGATATGTTACAATTTGGCTTTGAAGATTTAGAATCTGATATTCCTGATAATGCAACTGATGATGACTTTGACCCAGATGCTGAAATACCTGAAGTTCCAGTTAGTAGGAAAGGTGACCTTTATGTACTTGGGAAACACAGAGTTTTATGTGGTGACTCGACATTAAAAGAAGATGTCGATAATTTAGTTAATG
This sequence comes from Bacilli bacterium, assembly GCA_035270985.1. GTDB lineage: Bacteria > Bacillota_I > Bacilli_A > ML615J-28 > CAG-698 > JAAYBG01. Next base: position 1,235 of record DATESD010000151.1, read on the forward strand.
AAAAGTTAGTAGATATGATATTTACCGATCCACCATATAATGTTGATTACGAAGGTACAGCAGGTAAGATTCAAAATGACAAAATGGAAGATAGTACATTCTATCTTTTTTTATTAGATGCATTTACAAATATGTTTGAAAACACTAAAAAAGGTGGTGCTATTTATGTTTGTCACGCTGATACTGAAGGACTTAATTTTAGGAATGCATATAAAAATGCAGGTTACAAACTTGCAGAGTGTTTAATCTGGGTTAAGAATGCTTTAGTTTTAGGTAGACAAGATTATCACTGGAGACATGAACCAATCCTTTATGGTTGGAAAGAAGGAGCCGCTCATTACTTTATAGATGATAGAACTCAAGATACTATCTGGGAATATAATAAACCAAGAAGAAACGAAGAGCATCCAACCATGAAACCACTAGAGTTAGTAGGTAAAGCAATCGCAAACTCATCAAGAGTTGGTGAGACAGTATTAGACCTATTTGGTGGTAGTGGATCAACTTTAATTGCAGCTGATCAACTTGGTAGGTCTGCATACTTAATGGAACTTGATGAGAAGTTCGTTGATGTTATCATAAAGCGATTTATTCGTTATAAAGAAAGTAACATCGATGACTTTTATAGAATACGAGAAGGTGTTAAAACACCATTAAGTGAGATATTAGAATTTAATCTTTAAATAAAGTCACTATAGTGAAAATATGACTTGCTATTTTGCTTCTTTTATTTATATATAGTAGTAACGAAAAAGAAAGAAGGTAAAAGTTATGAAGGTTAAATTTGAAAGAAAATCATTTAA
>DATESD010000152.1:0-2868 GCA_035270985.1 Bacilli bacterium
CTATGACCAATATGTTCATTTTGCGATGGTTCCTCGTGAACCACGAGAAACAAATATGCTTTACCAAATATGTGACTTCTTGTCACTTTTTGCTATTGTATGCCTTGTCTTTCAACTTTTTTCAAGTTTCGTTTATTTTCGAGCAACAGTGGTTGGATCTTCAATGGTTCCAACGCTGACTAATAGCGATAACTTAATGGTTCAATCGACGGGAAAAATAGAAAACTTCGCGATTGTAGTTGTTCAAGTTGATGGCAAATATAATGCTACTGTTCCGGGAGTTGCTGAAGGTGAACTGCTTGTTAAAAGAATAATTGGTATTCCTGGTGACACATTTTATTTTGTTGATGATATTTTATATTTAAATAATATTAAAGTTGATGAGACATATCTCCAAAACGACCAAGGAGATTTTTATTACGGTGGAGGATTACGTGATTTTACATTAGCGGAATACTGCCGAATAAAAGGCGAAAATGTTTGCCCGGAAAGCGGTGAATGTGTTATTCCCGAAGGGTATTATTTTGTTTTAGGTGATAACCGGACAAATAGCAATGATAGCAAGCCATTCGGCTTGTTTCATAAATCACAGATTAGAGGAATAGTAAAATATAAAGTTATTAGTGTTTTTAACTGGGAGAAGGTAAATTGATATGATTCAATGGTATCCTGGACATATGGTGAAAGCCAAAAAAGAAATTGAAGAGAAATTGCGACTAGTTGATATAGTCTATGAATTATTGGATGCCCGAATTCCGGAGTCATCAAGAAATCCAATGATTAATGAAGTTTTAAAAAATAAACCACGGTTGATTTTATTAACTAAAAGCGATATGGCTGATAGTTACTATACTAACAAATGGCAAAAACATTTTGCGAGTCAAGGGATAACTTCGTTAACAATTGATTCGATTAGTGGTTTCAACATTAAAAAAATTGTTGGTCTTTCCCAAGAAGTATTACAAGAAAAGTTTGCGAAAGAAAAGGAAAGAGGTTTGAAACCACGCCCGATTAGAGGGATGATCGTCGGGATACCGAATGTTGGTAAATCAACATTAATAAACCGCTTAGTTAATAAAAAAGTAACTAATGTTGGGAATAAACCAGGAATTACTAAAGCTCAACAATGGGTTCGGTTAAATAAGGATTTAGAATTACTCGACACTCCTGGCGTTTTATGGCCGAAATTTGAAGACCCAAAAGTGGGTTTTCACTTAGCGATAACGGGAGCAATTCGCGATGAAATATTAAGAAGTGCGGATTTAGGTTATTATTTGCTTGATTTCTTAAAAGAGAATTATGCACAAAGACTACTTGAACGCTATAACTTAGGAGAACTTTCTCCAAATATTGATTTAATTAAGAATATTGCTAAAACGCGAGGAATAAGTGATAAAGAAGATATTGAAGATAAAGTCTCTGATGTCTTAATTAATGATTTCCGCGGACTTCGCTTAGGGCGGATAACTTTGGACATTATATGATAGATTTATATAAATATGAAAATGAACTTCGGGCTTGTGGATATCGCTATATTGTCGGTACCGATGAGGCTGGAAGGGGGCCAATGGCTGGTCCTCTAGTCGTTGCGGCTTGCATCTTACCGATTGATTACACGCTAGAAGGATTAAATGATTCCAAAAAACTATCGACAAAAAAACGGGAGTCATTATTTGTAGCGATAATTAAAGAAGCGTTGGAATATCACATTGAGATTATAGATGTTCCAGAAGTCGATAGACTTAATGTTTATCAAGCGAGCAAATGGGGAATGGAGAAGTGCATTAGCAAATTTCAACTACCAATTGATTATGTTTTAAGTGATGCGATGCCGCTAAATATTCCGCTTGAATATTTAGCTATTATTAAGGGTGACGCGAAAAGTGCGTCAATTGCTGCAGCTAGTATTTTGGCTAAGGTTACTCGAGATCATATTATGATCGAGTTAGATGCTCTTTACCCACAATATAATTTTAAACAGCATAAAGGCTATGTTACAAAACAGCACTTATTAGCACTAGCAGAAAACGGAGCTTGCCCGATTCATCGGAAGAGTTTTGCTCCCGTTGCTGATGTTTTGCGGAGGAAATAAAATGAAGAAGTGGTTTAGTTTACTGTTATTAAGTTTATTGCTTATCTCTGGTTGTAGTAAAATTAGAGGATTACAATATGAAAAAATTATTGCTGATCACTTAATTTACGATGAGGCTTTAAATTCATATTTTTTAGTTAATGCCAAACCGGTTGTTGAGAATGAAAAAATTAAGGTGAAGTACGCCATTACGATCTTTGCAAACATAGTTAGTGGTACCGGAAGATACTTTAATTATTATCAAATTGATTGGACGACGGATACTAATAAAATTGACCAATACTATCACATTTTTAATGAAGATGCCCGGAAGCGCTCCTACGCCCAAAACTTTTTCCCTTATAACTATGTTTCGGGAAAGACGCTAACTAAAATAGATGTCTTGTTTGATTATGAGTATTTACAAGGCGAGACAAGCGTTACTAATAAAATTATGTATAGTGAAGAACTGATGAGTTTAACAACTAATGAACTAGAGAGTACTAAATTTTTGCCTTCCCTAGCAAATTATCAAATTGATTTAAAAGCTGTTAAACGTGCTAATGAAAGTTTTGTCCGTTTTAAATTAGATATCAGTTTTGATGATCTTGAAGAACAAGGACACCTAGATTTTCAATCATGGATAGTTACAAATGATAATCATATTTATCCTTTTTATGGAATTTACCATTATCAATTAAATAATGGTGACTATATCTCAATTGGGGATGAAACTGTTGATAATATTATTGATTTTAAAGAAATGTTTTGTAAACTAAAATATTATCATCATGATG
>DATESD010000153.1:0-2936 GCA_035270985.1 Bacilli bacterium
AGTTACATAAGTTAATAGACTAATTTCTATTTCTAAGGCTAATTCAGACATTTCTTTATCAATATATTCGGGACCACTTAATTTTTCTTTAAAGCGTTGTGTGCCAAAGCCATCATGAATACATTGTTTTAAGATTCCTCCCAATTGTCCTTCACGTTCAATCAATAGAGTCTTTGTTCCTAAGGTGTTTGCTTTTTTACTCGCCGCCAAGCCTGCTGGACCGCCACCGATAACAACTACATCATATTTATTCATGAGTTTCACCCTTTGTTTGGTGTAGCAATATTTTACCTTCACCCTTTTTATTGATATCTTCTAAAGATATACCCATTTCTTGGGCTATTATTTCGATCACCAACGGTTGACAAAAGCCTCCTTGGCAGCGCCCCATTCCTGCTCTTGTACGTTTCTTTATGGCATCAATTGATGGTACAGCAATCGGTCGTCGTAAGGCATCAATGATTTCTCCTTTGCTAATTTCTTCGCAACGACAAACAATTTGACCATAATCTGGATTGCTTAGAATTAGTTTATTTCTTTCTTCTAAAGAAAGTTTATTAACTTTGGTAATCCCTTTTAAATACGGATTAAAATCTGTGTTCTGCATGACGTTGCCAATGATTTCACTTGCATATTGAGCAACATCTTCAGCTATAGCTGGTGCAGCCGTTAGGCCTGGAGATTGAATCCCCGCCGCATGAACAATATTTTTTGTCCATTTACCTTTTTGAATAATAAAATCTTCTTCATATGTTGCAGCTCTAATTCCACTAAAATAAGTAATAACGTCTCTTTGACTTAAGTTAGGAGCATTTTTTTGATGTTTTCCAAAAACTTGATTTATCTCTTCACAACTTGTTGTAAAATCTTCACGATATGGCGTTTCAACGGCTGTTGGCCCAACAAGAATATTTCCATCAACTGTTGGAATTATCCCTCCGCCTTTAGTGTAGTTTTTACTCGCTTTCTTAAACCCATCATAGATCGTTGTTGATTGAAACATCAAACCGCTTTTTGATTTTTTATCTAGAATTGCGTTTGTCCCTTTACGCGGATGAATCGAGAAAAATTTATCTCCGGCCATCTCCGCGACAACATCACTAAATACTCCGGCAGCGTTGATAACCACTTTAGGAAATATTGTTCCCCGATTTGTCTCGACGCTTACTATTTCTTCATTCTTAACATCCATTGATAACACAGCAGTTGAAAGAAATACTTTCGCTCCGTTTATAACGGCGCTTTCCGCTAAAGCTATTGTCATATTGTATGGGCAAATGCTTGCTCCGGTACCGAAGAATATTCCAAATTTTGCTGCCTTATTTAAATTGGGTTCCCGAGCAAACAATTCTTGATGATTTAAAAATTTAGTTTCTTGAATGCCGTTCTTCTTAATTTTAAGTTTTAAAAAGGGATATAGCAATCGTAACCAATTGCTTTTAAACGCTACTATCTGTCCCATCTTTTCATAATCTACGTCTAAGTCTTGAGCCAACTTTTCGTATCCGAGAACGCTTCGGCGTAAATACTTTAACTTTTTTGTTTTACTACTTAAATCTACCCCCACATGAATGCAGCCATCATTCCGGCTGCTAGCATGTAACGCCAAGTCCTCTTCCTTTTCCACAAGCGCAACTTTCAGTTTATATTTTGTCAGTTCTCTAATTATAGCAGCACCAACAACGCCGCCACCAACTACTAAAACATCGACTGCTAAGCCATCATAGGCTTTATCTACTATTTTTGATTTAGTCATTTCTGGTTCAACAAAATTATTTAACTTTATATTATTGATCACACTATAAAACTTCTTTGTCTTAGCGACCATTCTTCCGATAGCAACAATCTCATCCCAACTGTCAGTTGCTCCTGTTATCAAGGCGCAATCATCTTTCAAAGCGAGGTTAATGTTAGGATTTATTCGCTGAATCTTTTTATTTAATTTACCGATAATATTATCTAACATTTTCTTCACCTAATCTTTTCATGAGCATAATTATTTTTTCTTCGTTTATTGTTTTTGTCTGCATTACTTCTTGAATTGCTAGTCCATCAATAATTAGCATTAATAAATAAGCAATATCCTCGGCTTCTTGTGCGTTTTTAAAAGTTTGTTTGACGCCTAACTCTAAGGTTTTATGCCATTCATTCCATAATTCATTAAATTTATTACGTAATTTATCATTATCTTTAATACATTCATTAACTAAAAATATATGCAATTTGGCACGATCAAATAGTTTTACGCCCTTATAAAAAACAACACTTAAAAATCTTTCAATCGACAAATCATTTTTATGTCTTTCAATCCATCCCAAGTATTCTTCTTGGAGCGCTTTAACGTGCTTAACAATCACATCAAAAATTATCTCATCTTTAGTGGCATAATAATAATATAGTGTTCCTTTACTGATTTTGCAACTCTTGGCAATATCGCCTAAAGATATCGAATTAACTCCTGATTTTGCAATTAAAGTTTCAACACTTTTTAAAATTTCATTACGCATATCTATATTAATTTTCTTCGCCATGTTGCTCCTTCTTTTATCGGTCGAACGACCGACACATTTTTATTATAACATATGTGAAAACGCTTGTCCATCGAAAACAAAAAAAGGTTTAGTTCTTTCCAACCAAACCTTTTGCTATCTTTTCTTGTTTATTCTTCCTTCATATCGATTACTTCTTTTTTGTTTTCAATTATCTCCATGCATAATTTTACTGACTGCTTAATTGCTGCTTTGATATCATCTTCGGTAACACCTAAAAAATCACACCCCAGAGACTTATCAATAAATAGGTTAGAACATTGAATATCGGTAAACTTTACCATGTTCAAGCCGCCTTCGATATTGTTCTCTATTTGTTCTTTCATAATTTTTTTCATCATCATCCGGTAAAGAAACTTAGGCACTGTAACTATTTTGTTTTTTTCT
>DATESD010000154.1:0-3185 GCA_035270985.1 Bacilli bacterium
TTCAAAATCTTCACAAGCCTTAGTGAATATTTTTTCATCACTCTTCTTCCCCGTTATTTGATATCTGATTCTTCCTAGACTAGCATAAGGAGCAATGTTTACTAGCGAATACTTTTGATAAAGCGGCTGTAAGATGTCTTCTAGAGAAGATTCTCCGAGCCCCATAACAATATACTCTTTAACTAATAAGTCATTTGTTGTTTTATCTTGTAAGTAGGGGATGACGGTATCGCTAAACATCGGATTCATCTCAAACGGAGGTCCCACCAAAACAATAAATATCTTGTTTTCTTTTTCAATAATACAACCATCGGCAGTCCCGAGTTTATTGGGAATTATCTGCGCCTCTTGGGGAAAATAAACTTGTTTCAAATTGCAATGAGCAAACTTTTCACCAAAATAAGTCGTTAACAACTCTTTTGCTTGTTCATTGATAACCATCTCTAAATGCAAAGTTTCGCTAAGTACTTCTTTTGTAAAGTCATCATGAGTGGGGCCAAGGCCGCCGGTCGTAATTAATATATCATTATCACTAACAATAAAATTATTAATTTCTGTTTGCAGCTGCCGTTTATTATCACCGATAGTTAGCATTTTAGTTGGGGTGATGCCCAATTTTAATAAATTGGTAGCAAGAAACGCCCCATTTGTATTAATAACTTTACCTTCTAAAACTTCATCACCGACATTTAAAATAACTGCTTTCATATTTTACCTCTATACATTAAATCTAAATAGCGTAATATCTCCATCTTTAAAGACGTATTCTTTGCCTTCTGAGCGCATCTTGCCAGCTTCTTTGGCTTTTTGTAAACTGCCACATTTAATGAAATCATCATAGGCAGTAACTTCAGCCCGAATAAAGCCCTTTTCAAAATCACTATGAATAACGCCGGCACATTCAGGAGCTTTCATGCCTTTTTTAAAAGTCCAAGCTTTAGCTTCTTTTTCTCCCGCGGTAAAATATGTTGCGAGGCCGAGTAAATCATAGGTTTGTTTCACTAACTTATCAAGACCACTTTCCTTAATTCCTAGTTCAGCTAAGAACATTGTCCGATCTTCATCATCCAACTCACATATTTCTTCTTCAATTTTAGCACTAATGACCACTATTTTAGTTTGTGATTCCATAGCATATTCTCTAACTTTTAACACATGATCATTGGCAATATTAATTTCATTTTCAGCAACATTCAAAACATAAATCATTGGTTTTAAACTTAATAAGTTAAAACCTTTTATTACTGTTAGTTCTTCTTCGGAAAAACCATAACTCCTGAGACATAGCCCTTTTTCTAAAGCTTCCTTGGCTTTTTTTAAGGCACGATATTCGATTTCAGCTTCAGCATCAACTTTTAACTGTGCTCTTTTTTCAATTTTGGGTAGCCTTTTTTCAATAACTTCTAAGTCAGCAAAAGCTAATTCCAAATTTATTGTTTCGATATCATCAAGCGGATCAATTGTTCCATTAACATGAATGATATCAGGATCATCAAAACATCTAACGACTTGACAGATAGCATCCACTTCTCTAATATGCGATAAAAATTGGTTGCCTAAACCTTCGCCTTTTGAGGCGCCCTTCACTAAACCAGCAATATCGGTAAAGGAAACCGAAGCAAAAACAACATTCCGCGGTTTGACAATTTCAACTATCTTAATTAAACGCTCGTCTCTTATTTCCACAAATCCAACATTGGGTTCAATTGTCGCAAAAGGATAGTTTGCGCTCAAGACATGCGCTTTTGTTATCGCATTAAATAATGTTGATTTACCAACATTCGGTAACCCGATAATCCCTGCCGTTAGTCCCATTATTCTTCACCTATTTGACCTTTCTTCTACTCATAACTTTTTCTTATCTTAATCCATTAATATTGTTATATTCTAGCATACTTTTACTTTTTCTGCAATTTTTTTCGTATTTTCATTCTTGCGGTATTTTTTCGTTTTTCTTGCTTAATAGTTCGCACTGTATTATAATTTGGTAAAGATTATAATGAGGTCATTTATGCATAAAACAATCATTTTTTTATTAAAAAACCCTCTCGATATCACTTTGTTTGCTAGTATTTCTCATCTTACTTTGCAAGAATCATATGAAGTCATCGATGAAAATACCCTTAAAACCCCTGAAGGAATGATCTATTTTGACTATTTAATCACTGATAACGTTGATAATGTGAGGTGCTTAAATTTAGCCCAAGAAAACAAGATGCTCTTAACAAATTTTTTTCTCCAAACGAGCACGGAAAACATCTATGCTTTAAGTCCAGCAACAAACTGTTCACTAGCAATAAGTGAACAACTGTTACGAATTTATGAGGATCTCACCACAAAATAAAAAAGGCTATTAGCCTTTTTTTTAAAAAGGAATGATGATTGTTATCGTTTCTTGTCCCCGATAAACCTCAATTGTTGCCATTTCCCCGCCAATAATACTATTTAAAATCGACCGGAAAGTTTGCGTATTTTTTATTTCAATGCCTTCAAACTTTAAAATGATATCACCTTCTTGAAGATAACCATAAGCTGGTCCGGTCATTTCTACAACAGCAACATAAAGTCCAAAGTAAATATCTTCCGGAATCGTAATTTCTGGTAGTTCGGAGCCAGCATGATCTTCGCGGTTTAGTAAGACCTTAACATCATAAACACTGATTCGTAACGTTTTTCGAATCGGTTTCTCCCCTTTTTCTAAAATCGGAATTAATTCTTGGATAAGATTGCTCGGAATAGCGAATCCCATGTTATCAATATCATCAGAAACTAACTTCAGCGTATTAATCCCAATCAACTGGCCCGTAATATTGATTAATGCTCCCCCACTATTACCAGGATTAATCGCCACATCATGTTGGATATATTCTGAATCCCAATCAGAAACGCCATCACCATCAGTGTCATCGCTCATATAACGTTTAGGAAAAGAAACAATGCCGAAAGTTGCCGAGCCATAGAAATCATAACCATTAGGGTTACCAATCGCAATCGCAAAATTACCTCTTTGGACTTGATTAGAATCAGCAAATTCAATTGGTTGAATATATTTTGTATATTCAAAATCGACAACAGCTAAATCAACCTTATCATCATATCCTAAGACGTTAGCACTAACTTTGATTTCTTCTTCGCCTAAATATACTTTGATATAGTTATCAACTTCCGAGGCGACAACATGACGA
>DATESD010000155.1:0-3160 GCA_035270985.1 Bacilli bacterium
GGCTTGATGAGAGTGAAGTTACGGCATATATTTTAAGTATTGATGACCAAACTCTTTGTGATGATGATGAACATCTGGTCATCGCTATTGGTCCCACATTTAAAAGTTGGGATGATTTAGGAAATACAGAGTACTTAGAGGAAAAACTCCGGGAAAAAGACCGACTTTTAACTGTTTTAGAAAAGAGATTCCCGGGTTTTATAGAAGCGCTTCGTTACGCTGAAGTGGCAACGCCACGAACAATTGAACATTATACAATGAAAAATAATGGCGCTGTTGCGGGGCCGAAACAAATGCTCGGTCAGCATATGTTTAAACGACTGCACACGAGAATTGAATGGGATAATTTATTTTGTTGCGGGGAATCAACAGTAATGGGAACCGGAACACCAACAGTAACGACTTCAGGCTTAACAGCGGCGAATGCTGTGCTTAAAAAAATGGGCTTAGAACCATTTGTTTACCGTAAAGGCTTAAAGAATTATGTGCGAATTATCGAAAAACCAGTTACCAAAGATAAATTGTTTATTGGTTACCCGGAAAAAGAAAAAGGAATAATGCATCAAGCGATGCGATGTCGATTATGTCTTCAACCGTCTTGTACAAAAGGGGAACCGACAGATATCCGCGGTATTATGCGCCGGGTAGCGGTTGGCAATTTTATTGGTGCGAAAAAAACTTGGCTTAAAGCCCCAGTTGAGCAAGCAAAACTTAATGAATATGAGAAAAGTTGCATTTGCCAGATTCAAGATGGCGAAGCTGTAGCGATAAAACAAGTAATTGAATTTTTAAGCAGAGTGAAATTATGATGAAAGAATATGATGTAATTGTTGTTGGAGGGGGAATTGCGGGACTAACGAGTGCGGCCTACCTTTGTAAATATGGCTATAAAACTTTGTTATGTGAGAAAGAAGACCGGCTTGGCGGCCTTGTGGGGACGTTTAAGGAAGAAGGCTTTGCCTTTGATTGGGGAATAAGAGCTTTCGAGAATTCGGGGATTTTATTTCCGATGTTGAAAAACTTGGGGATTGAAATCGACTTTGTTCATAGCCCAGTATCAATAGGAATTGATACTGAATGGGTTAGAATTAATTCTCAAGCAGACATTGATAAATATTTTCAAATGTTAGATAAATTCTTTAGTGATAACGGTGGAGAAATCACGGTAATTGCGGAAGAGATCTATAAAATTATGGGTTATATGGATGTTCTTTACGGTATTGACAACCCATTATTTCTTGAAGGAAAGATGGATAAAGAATATTTAATGAAAATCTTGTTGCCGTGGTTAATAAAATATCTTCGGGACATGCGAAAAGTTGCTAAGTTAAATGAACCAGTTAATGTTTTTTTGGGGCGCTTTACGGATAATCAAGTTCTTATTGATATGATTACGCAACACTTTTTTAAAGATACCCCAACTTCTTTTGCTTTAAGTTATTTTGGACTTTATCTTGATTACTGTTATCCGCTAGGTGGAACTGGTGTTCTTGTGCAAAAAATGACCGATTATATTGTTAATAATAATGGAGACATTAAAACTCTATCAGCTATAACAAATGTTGACCACCGGAATAATACAGTACAAACGGCTAATCAAGAAACATATAAGTATAAAAAACTAGTTTGGGCAGCTAATCAAAAGATGCTTTATCAAGGAATTACTAATTTGAAGAGTAAAGATTTTCTCAATAAGAAAGAAGTAGTCGCCGCGAGTCATGGTGGTGATTCAGTTTTAACACTATATGTTGGAACTAGCCTACCAAAAGAATATTTTCAAAACATTTGTGGTGCTCATGCTTTCTACACACCGAAAAAAGTTGGACTGTCAACCTTAAAAGCTTGGCAAGAAGTAGAAGGTGGGGTAGAAAAGCGTTTAGAATGGGTCAAAACTTATTTGGAAACAACAACGTATGAAATATCATCACCAACCTTGCGCGATGACAAACTTTCACCGGCGGGGAAAACGAGTCTAATCATTAGTACTTTATTTGATTATGACCTTGATTTACATTTTTCTGAATTAGGGGAGACTAAACGTTTTAAAGAAGTTTATGAAGCGACAATTATTGATGTTATCAATAATTCTATCTTCCCAGGGCTTAAAGATAAAATAGATTTTTTAAGATCTTCAACACCGCTAACAATTGCGGCTAAAACTAGTAATGCGGAGGGCGCGATTACGGGTTGGGCTTTTACAAATCCAGTAATGCCGGCGGAAAACCGTTTTAAAAAAATAGCAAAGTCAATTAAAACGCCAATTAAAGATATTTACCAATGCGGGCAGTGGTCATTTAGCCCTTCCGGCTTACCGATTTCAGTTTTAACGGGCAAACTTGCCGCTGATGCAATTAAAAAAAACTTAAAAGAGGAAAAGTATGACTTTTGAGATAATTAGATTGATGATTGTTTTATCAGGCTTACTGTTAACAGTAGTCTTGTTTTATCATTTTCCTAGATTAGCAAAGTTAAAAGATGAGAAGTTTCCCTTACAGAAAATATCAATCATTATTCCGGCTCGTAATGAAGAAAAGAATATTGCTTTATTACTTGGTGATCTAGCGAAACAAAAGATAAGTATTCATGAGATTATTTGTGTTGATGATGCTTCGGAAGATAAAACTAGTGAAGTTATTAAAAGTTTTCCCGTGCAGTTGCTAGTCATTAAGGATAAACCACAAGGATGGCTTGGCAAGAGCTGGGCCTGCGAAAGTGGAGCTGCTATCGCTACAGGAGATATATTATTATTTATTGACGCTGATGTAAGGCTCAGTCCGGATTCAGTTTTTAAGTTGTTAACAACCCACGTTAATGAAAAATCGGCAATTTCAGTGCAGCCATACCATAAAACAGAGAAGTTTTATGAACAGTTTTCCTTGATTTTTAATTTTATTCAATTCGCAGGAAATGGTTCTGGTTTGCCTCAGCAACGAAATGTCGGTTTTTTCGGACCAGTGATAATGATATCGCGGGAAGATTATCAAGCAATCGATGGCCATAACAGCGTTAAAGGGACAATCATTGAAGATGTAGCCTTAGGCGAGCAAATGAAGAGGCACCAAATCCCCTATAAAAACTTTATTGGGGATGGGGATATTTCTTTTCGTATGTATAGTGGTGGCTTTAGAAGCCTCTTCCAAGGATGGACAAAAAACATGGG
>DATESD010000156.1:0-18642 GCA_035270985.1 Bacilli bacterium
GGAGTATTTGTTAAAAAAACTGGTTATGTTAATGTTATTATAGATGCCCTTAAGGAGGACCAAAATGATAATTAAACCTTATGGTGATACGATGGGTGACGGGAAAGTCCAAATTAGTTTTTCGCTTCCAGTTAAAAATGACTTGAAAGGTATTGAAAGTGCAAAAGTAATTGCTAAGCAAATGGGACTCATTGATCCGCAAGTTGTTTCAGCAGAAACGTTAGGACCAGAATTTAGTTTTTACGTTATTTATGGTTCAATTCCTTATTCTGTAGATATTGATAAAGTTCACGTTTCTGATGTTGAAACTGAAACTTATTCTCAGGAAGAAATCGAAGAGCTAATCGAAAAACATTTAGGTCGCGAAGTCATTTTTATTGGAGCCTCAACAGGAACCGATGCTCATACTGTGGGAATTGATTCAATTATGAATATGAAAGGTTTTGCAGGTCATTATGGCTTAGAAAGATACAAACACGTTAAGACTTATAATTTGGGAAGTCAAGTTTCAAACGAAGCTTTTGTGAGAAAAGCCAAAGAAGTTAAAGCTGATGTTTTATTAGTAAGCCAAACAGTGACACAAAAAGATGTTCATCTTAAGAATTTATTAGAACTTGTTGAAATGTTAGAAGCAGAAAAAATTCGTGATCAAGTTTTATTGATAGTTGGGGGAGCAAGAATTACTCATGAATTAGCTAAAGAATTAGGATACGATGCAGGATTTGGCCAAAAGAAATATGCGGAAGATGTTGCTTCGTTTGCCGTTTTAGAAATAATCAGAAGACAAAATCAAAATAAATGACACCTTTTTAGGTGTCATTTAGAGCAGTTGTTTTATTAGGAGTCATAGCTCAGCGGGAGAGCACTTGCTTGACGTGCAAGGGGTCGTGGGTTCGAGCCCCTCTGACTCCACCATTTTTAATTTGATATTTTTTTGATGAGCAACGTACAAAACATCATTTAATCTTTTTAGCTTTTGCTTCTTTTATCGAGAACTTGATATTGCAAAAATGAAATGAGTTATAAAAAAAACACAATCTATTTATTATGATTGTGTTTTTTAAATATGACGTCCTATTTTACAAACATTCCATTAGTTAGAACATCCATAACATTATCAACAATGAAATCAATTTCCTGTTCGGTTAATCGACGTTTTTTTTCAGTCTGTTGAAATAACGCCTGCAAACCTACGAAGTTGGAAATTCCCATTAAAATATAAGCTAAGGTTTCAATATCTGTTTTTCTTATCTCGCCACATTCTTGTGAAAGTTGGAGACGGTTAGTATATTTTTCCGCAAAATTTTCATAATATTCAATGAAAATATTGCGATCAATAAACAAAGACTCCCAAATAATGTTATACGAAAGTTCATCTTCACAGGCAAATTGTATAAAAGCTTTGAGACCTTCCCGCTCTACTTCATAACGGGTAGTACAGCCCTTGATTGCTTCATGGAGATGATGCTTAATTTTATTTTTGTAATCAAGAAGAATGTATTGATAAAGGGATAATTTATCCTTGAAATAAATGTAAAAAGTTCCTGTAGCAATTTTTGCTTCAGTAATAATTTTATTGACTGAGTTTAAACTATAACCACTTTCCTTAAATAATTTCTTTGCAACATCAACGATATGGTTAAAAGTTTCCTGACCTTGTGCGGTTACGGGATAATGATAATTATTTTCCATAATGAACCTTCTTTCTGTAAAGAAAATAAATGAAAACGCTTGACAAAATTTTTATGCAGTGATATAATAATGATATGAATAATTGTTCATGTTGAGAAAATCGCCGGCTTTATTGGCCTTATTATTTTTTCTAATAACATGAACAAACTCTCACACTGAATAATATATTCACATAATAACCTATTTCTTGTGATTAATCAAGAGGAATAGAAAGAAAGAAAGGAAAAAGATATGAGTAAAGTATTTATTTTAGACGGAAAGAGAAGTCCTGTTGGTTCTTTTTTGGGAACCTTACGTTCTGTTCATCCTGCTGACTTAGGAGCTGCAGTAGTCGAAGAATTATTAAAAACAAGTAAAATCAACAAAGAGGATATTGACGAAGTTATTGTTGGCAATATCTTACCTGCTGGTTTAGGGCAAGGAGTGGGGCGTCAAGTATCAATTAAATCTCAAATCAATCTAGAAATCCCTGCTTATTCATTGAATATGGCTTGTGGAAGTGGAATGAAAGCCGTAATGAATGCATATGCTAATATCCAAGCAGGATTACACCATTTAGTTATTGCTGGGGGAGTTGAATCAATGAGTAATGCTCCGTTTTTACTTTCTTCAAAAACACGAGATGGAGTAAAGATGGGAGATTTTCCATTAGTTGATCATATGGTTTATGATGCTCTAACAGATGTTTTCAGTAATCTTCATATGGGAATAACAGCGGAAAACATTGCTGAAAGATATCATATTACTCGTGATGAGCAAGATGATTTTGCAATCGAGTCACAAAAGAAAGCTATCAAATCAGTTGATGAAGGCCGCTTTGATGATGAAATTGTTCCAATCACCATTAAAACAAGAAAAGGTGATATAATAGTAAATAGGGATGAGCATCCGAATCGTACAACTTCACGGGAAAAATTAGCAGCATTACGCCCAGCATTTAAAAAAGATGGTGTAGTAACAGCGGGTAATTCATCGGGAATCAATGATGGCGCATCTTTTACTGTTGTTGCTGGTGAAGAGTATGTGAAGAAGAATCACCTTGAACCTAAATTTGAAATTATTGGCATTGGCCAAGGGGGAGTAGATCCATCATATATGGGAATGGGACCCGTTCCAGCGATTCGCCATGCTTTACAAATGGCAAACAAAAAATTACAAGATATGGACTTAATTGAATTAAATGAAGCCTTTGCGGCTCAGTCACTAGGTGTTATTAAAGAACTATCAGCTGAACATAAGATGAGTGAAGAAGCAATCAAACTCGTAACGAATGTTAATGGTGGCGCAATTGCTTTAGGGCATCCAGTAGGAGCTAGTGGAAACCGAATTATTGTAACATTGATGTATGAAATGATGAAACGTGATGTTACCTATGGCATAGCTAGTTTATGTATTGGTGGTGGCATGGGAACGGCAATAGTATTAAAAAAAGTACGGAAAGAAGGAAAATAAAATGAGATTACAAGGAAAAGTTGCTGTAGTTACTGGTGCTGCAAAAGGTATCGGAATGGAAATAGCAAAGTTATTTGCTAATGAAGGGGCAAAAGTTGTTGCTCTAGATGTTGGAGATTTAATTTATGAACATGAAAATGTAGAAGGATACCATTTAAATGTAACAGACGTAGAAGCAATTCAAAAATTCTTTGATTATGCAGTAGCTAAATATGGAAAAGTAGATATTTTAGTTAACAACGCGGGAATTACTCGTGATGCGATGACAAGAAAAATGACGGATGATATGTGGAACTTAGTTCTAGATATCAATCTGAAAGGCGTTTTCAATATGACACGATTATTTGGACCGTTGATGGAAGTTAACGGATATGGATCAATTATCAATATTAGTTCTGTTGTTGGTGAATTTGGAAATATCGGCCAAGCCAACTACGCTGCTAGTAAAGCCGGTGTAATCGGATTAACTAAAACTTGGGCCAAAGAATTTGCAAGAAAAGGTGCTAACGTACGTAGTAATGTTATCGCTCCTGGTTATGTCATGACAGATATTTTGAAAACTGTTCCTGAAGAGTTATTACAACAATTTGCGCAAATGACAATGTTAAAACGTTTGGGTCAACCAGAAGAAATTGCCAAAGCGGCACTGTTCTTAGCAAGTGAAGATTCTTCATATGTTACAGGACATGTATTAAGCGTTAACGGTGGAATGCGTTTATAATAAAGGAGGATCTATGAAAGAGAATGTTCATGTTGGTATTGTAGGTACGGGCATTTATTTGCCTAGTAATGTAATGACGGCAAAAGAAATAAGTGATAAAACAAACGGCATATGGGCCGAACAAGCTGTTATTGAAAAACTGGGTATTGTCGAAAAAAGAATTCCCGGACTAGATGACGGTACCCAAGAGATGGGTGTTAAAGCGGCTTTAGATTGCCTTAAAAATACAGGCGTTGATCCGCTTGATATCGATGTTATCTTATGTATGGGAGAAGAGTGGAAAGAATATCCCCTTACGACTTCAGCACTTTATATACAAGATAAAATAGGTGCAACTAATGCTTGGGGAATTGACGTGCAAAATCGTTGTTGTACAACCGTTTCAGCAATCAAAATCGCCAAAGACATGCTAATAGCTGATGAAGAAATTCACACCATTATGATAGTGGGTGGATATCGCAATGGCGACTTTGTTGATTATGCAGATCGAAATATGTCAATGATGTTTAATTTAGCTGCTGGTGGTGCAGCAATGATATTAAAGAAAAATTATGGTAAAAACTTTGTTTTAGGATCACACATTATTGGAGATGGAAGTTTATCTCGAACCGCAGGGGTTGAAATAGGCGGTACCGCTCAACCCATAACTTGTGATAATATTGGCGAAGCGTATAAATCTTTGCGCTTAATGGATCCGGTTAGGATGAAAAATCGTCTGAATGAAGTATCGGTTGGCAATTGGTATCGCTGTATTCAAGAGTCTTTCAGAAAATCAAATCTAAAAATGGAAGACTTAGATTATTTAGCAATTTTACATATTAAACGTTCTGGACACGAAGGGATGTTGCAAGATTTAGGTTTGACCAAAGAGCAAAGTATCTATTTAGAGAACTACGGTCATATTGGCCAAATTGATCAAATCTTGTCATTACATCTTGGCTTACAAGAAGGAAAGATAAAAGACGGTTCTGTAATCTGCATGTTGGCAGCTGGAATCGGATATGTTTGGGCATCCTCGATCATCAAATGGGGAGCTTAATATGGCGAGTCTATTACAACTCATCTTTAGTGGCTTAGAAAGTGGTAGCATCTATGCTTTAGCAACCCTAGGCATCATGCTGATTTATCGAACTTCAACGGTTACAAACTTTGCTCAAGGAATGATCGGAATGTTTTCGGCTTTCTTTGCAGCAGCGATAGTCATGGGGAATTTAGATTTAACACTTTATTCGGTGGCGATAGCCGTACTGTTTGCTGTGGCGTTTATTCTTTTCTTGAAGAAAAAAGAAATATCGTATGCAATATCGGTACCAGTTTCGCTGGGAATTGCCTTTATCTTTGTTTTGATTATTCACTGGATTGGTAGATCAGTTTGGTCGGCAACAATCTTAGGAATAATTACAGGTTTCATTACTGGCGTTATCATTGATTTTGTTATTATCAGACGCGCTCAAAAGGTAAATCCTTTGTCTAAACAAATCATTACTATGGGTTTAGTTATTGTGATACTAGGGATTACCCCGGTTATATTTAGTAAGATGATTGTTGGTGCGACTCCGATTATGATTCCTCCTTTTATCTCTGAAGGCTCGATTCGTATCTTGGGTGCGGCTCTATCGTATAATTCCTTATTCAATATTACTGTGGGCCTAGTTATTATGATTAGTTTATTTCTTTTCTTACAACGAACAAAATGGGGTTTGGCTGTAAGAACAACAGCGTCTAATCCTCAAGTGGCGAGGATGATGGGAGTTCCTACTAAACTAGTTACTGTTGGTGCTTGGGCTGTTGCCGCATCTTTAGGAGCGTTAGCAGCAATTATGTATGCTCCTCAAGCAGCAATTTTATCGCCTGGTTATATGGTAGTGATTCAAATTGTGGCTTTTGTCGCTTGTATGTTCGGAGGGTTTCAAACTTTTCATGGTCCAGTTATTGCGGCCTATATTATTGGAATCGTTCGTAATCTTATTGTTTTTTATGGTTCAGATTTCTTGCGAATATTTTCTCCAACCATTAGTTCTGAATTTGGTTCGATATGGGGAGAGCAAATCTTATATATCCTGATCTTGGTTTTCATTATCTTCCGACCGTTTGGTTTGATTGGGAAGAAAACCATTAAGAAAGTGTAGGTGTAATTATGGAAAAAACTAAACGCTTTCTTTCAAAAGATAAATTACGCCGGTTTTTTAAAAACCCTTATATTCAATATGCATTATTTGCGGTATTATTATCGTTCTTACCTACATTGCAAGGTTGGGGAATTTTAAAATCTTCACAAATCACCTTGCTTGGCTCGGTATTGTTTTATGCTATTGCTGCCTTAGGACTCAATCTATTGTTGGGATATTCGGGTCTCGCTTCACTAGGTACCGCCGGATTTATGGGATTAGGAGCATATGTCGCCGCTTATCTCGTAAAAGTAGCAGCCCTTCCTTATGTTTTCGCGCTTGTGATTGCAATCCTTGTGCCGCTAATTATCGGCCTAGTTGTTGGATTTATTTCATTGCGGATTGAGGGAATGTATTTAGCTATTGCCACTTTAATTGTTGCGGAAATTTTATCTAAAACGTTTACCCAATTACAGAACTTTACAAATGGTGCAATTGGGCAAAGAATGGGGTATCCAAATTTAATGATTTTTGGGCAACTAGATAAAAATGGAACCTTTGTATTGGTAAGTATAGTTCTAGCAATTTTTATGATTTTGACTTATAATATAGTAAGAGGGCGAACAGGCCGGGCTTTGATGGCTATGCGTGGGAGTGAATCTGCAGCGCAAGCGATGGGAATTCATGTTTTAAAATATCGTTTGATTACCTTTGGCTTCTCAACAATTTATGCTGCTGTTGCTGGTGTCATGTGGGTTTCTTTTGTTTCCCGGATTTATCCATCGGACTGGACACTCAACTTGTCATTAAATATTCTCGCAATCATCGTCATTGGTGGTGTCAAATCTGTGTGGGGAACTGTACTCGGCTCTTTTATTGTCATCGGTGTTCCACCATTAATTTTGAAACAGTTACCAGTTATTGGTGACATCCCTGGCTTAGCGATGATCTTCACCGGAATTTTAATTATTGTTGTCATTATGTTTTATCCATATGGCTTAATTTATATCGGCCATGACTTTAAAAAATGGCGAGCAAAATTAGCCGAAGCGTTCAACAAACTCTTTTCGCGTAAAAAAACGGGAAAGGGGGAACGTAAAGCATGAAAGCAAAAAAAATGACATATACTTTGCCAGAGGGAGTTATTCTCGATATTCGTGATTTATCGATTGCCTTTGGAGGATTGAAAGCCGTAGATCATTTATCATTTCAAATTGAAAAAAATCAAATTTTTGGTTTGATTGGTCCCAATGGGGCCGGTAAAACAACGGTATTCAACTGCATTACTCAGTTCTACAAAGCCAACAATGGCGAAATTATCTTTGAAAACAAACGTGGAGAAATTGTAAATTTAAATGATTACCCCGTTCATCAAATTATTGAGCATGGTTTGGCACGAACATTTCAAAATGTAGAATTAGTAAAAGACTTAACGATTTTAGAGAATGTCTTAGTTGGGGCCCATACGCATTTTAAACTAACATTGTTCGAAGAAGTTTTCCGTGTTGGTCGGGTTCGTAGGGAAGAAAAAAAATTCCGTGATAAAGCACTTGCAATCTTAGAATTTTTGGGAATTGGGACGATGAAAGACATGATTGCTTATGGACTTCCTTATGGAATATCTAAAAAAGTAGAACTAGCAAGAACGTTGATTTCTGATCCTAAATTAATTATCCTCGATGAACCGGCTGCTGGCTTAAATGATGCTGAAAGTGATCAATTGGCGGCACTGATTCACCAAATTAAAGACCAATATCAATGCTCCATCTTATTAGTCGAGCACGATATGGGACTTGTGATGGATGTTTGTGATAAAATATGTGCGATATCATTTGGAAAAAAGATCGCAATTGGTACTCCCAAAGAAATCCAAAGTAACCTTCTTGTTCAAGAAGCTTACTTAGGAAAGGTGGAGGAATAAAATGGCAAGAATAAATACGCCTGTTATCTTAGATGTAAAGGATTTGGAGATTCATTATGGACTTGTTAGAGCCGTCAAGGGAGTTAGTTTTGAAGTTAGAGAAAGTGAAGTTGTTGTCTTATTAGGCGCCAATGGAGCAGGAAAAACTTCGGTTCTAAAGGGATTATCAGGAACCGTTGGTGTCGAAGGAGCCGTGCTTTTTGAAGGTAAAAACATTACTAACAAAGAAGCGGAGCAAATTGCTGCTTTAGGAATTATCCAATCACCAGAAGGACGACAATTATTTGGCAATTTAACTGTTGAAGAGAATTTACGAATTGGTGCTTTTACGATTAAGTCAAAAGAAGAAATCAAACAAAACTTAGAACGTGTTTATCGCTATTTCCCAATCTTGCAAGAGCGTTATAAGCAAATTGCTGCGACTTTGTCTGGTGGTGAACAACAAATGCTTGCTATTGCAAGAGCATTAATGGGCAGTCCAAAACTATTGATTTTGGATGAGCCATCGTTGGGGCTAGCCCCGATTATCGTGCAACAAATATTTTCAATTTTAAAAGAGATTAAAAACGAAAAGACAACGATTTTGATTGTTGAACAAAATGCTTTGCAAACTTTGAAGATGGCGGATTATACCTATGTCTTTGAAGTCGGCAAAATTACAAAAGAAGGCGCATCCAAAGATTTAATTAAAGATAAATCTTTAGTTGAAGCCTATCTTGGAAAGCGTCACTAAATTAGGTTATAACATTAAGTTATAAATAAATATCTTAGGAGGAGAAAAAGGTATGAAAAAATTATTATTAATTGTAGTATTATTAAGCGTCCTAGCGTTTGCAGGATGTAAAGCAAAAGTAGAAGACGAATATGCACAGGGAGTTACTGATACAACGGTATTAGTAGGAAACACTGCTGCTACATCTGGTTATTTTGCAATGGTAGGCGGCCCATTTAACGATGGCTTAGAAGCTTATTTCAAACATTATAACGATCTAGGTGGAGTTAACGGCCGTACAATCACTTTAAAGCATTATGATGATGGTTTTAGTGGAACAGAAGGATATGCTTATACGGAACAACTAATTGAAGACGATAAAGTATTTGCCCTTGTTGGCCACTTTGGAACCCCTACTGTAGGTGGAACTTTAGAGTTAATTCGTGAAAAAGGAATTCCAATGGTTTATGCAGCAACAGGAATTGCGGACTTATTCCGTGAACCAGCTGTTGGCAACGAACGCGTTGTATTCCCAGTTCAACCAATTTACCAAACTGAAGGTCGTTGGATGGTAGCAAAAGCTAAGGAATTAGTTACAGGATTAAAGAAAATTGGCGTATTCTATACTGATGACGAAGCTGGACAAAACTTACTTAAGGGCGTTGAAGATAGAGCAACTGCTTTAGGAATTACTTTAGTAAAACAACAAACTGCACTTAGCTCAGGCGCTATTACTCCTGCTGCTCAAGTTACATCAATGAAAGATGCTAATGTTGATTTAATTATTGCGGCAATGAACCAAGCTCCATTCTTACAATTAGCTGCTGAATTAGCAAAACAAAACAGCACTAAACCAGTTGTTACTTCTTATGTTAGTTCTAACATTTCTGTAACTACTGCTTTAAAAGGTCCAGAAGGATCAGTTGGCAATAAATTTGATGTTTATGCTGGCGCATGGGTTGATATCGCTGGCGATAACGCTGCTAACTTTGAACAATTCATGGCTGATATGGCTGCATTTGGTAAACCAGAATTAGCTGCAAATGCATTTGCAATGGCTGGTTGGATTGCTGGTTACTTCTTTGTTGAAGGCTTAAGCCGTGTAAAGGGTGTTGTAACTTGGGATAAATTTGTTACTGCAATGGAAAGCAAACCATTTGAAAACCCATTAGGTGGAACTATTGATTTCGCTAAGGGAAATCGTTATGGAACTACGGAAATGGCAATGTTAAAAATGAACCCTGCATCTGAATCTGGCTTAGGTTGGGACGTTGCAATCGGTTTATCAGGAATTAAATAAGAATAAAAGGTTTTAAATAAATAATAGTGAAAAATGTTTAGGGGGAGCTCTGTTCTCCCCCTTCATTTTTATGAAAAGAAAGTAGGTAATAAAATGAAAACACCAAAAACAATCACCGTATTAGAAGCAATTGATTTAGTTAAAGATAACGATCAAATTATTGTCGGAATGGCTGCGGCTGAACCACAAGAATTTATGTCCCATTTACATCTTGCGGGCAATCGTGTAAAAAATGTAACTGTTACAAACTGCCTACCTTTCGCTTATGGAGAATTCTTTATTGAAGAAAAATGGAGTTCAGTTTTTAAATTAGATGGTTGGTTCTATACTAATATGTTACGAGCTGCCCATGAACATGGAAATATTTCTTATGTTCCCAATCATTTACATTTAGCCGCGAAAAAGCGTTTATCTCATATAAAACCAAATATTTTTGTTACAACAGCGACTCCACCTGACAAACATGGATTCGTTTCTTTATCGCTTTCTAATGTCTATGAAAAAGAAATTATGAAAGCCGCTGATGTTGTTATTTTTGAAATTAATAAAAATTTTCCAAGAACACTAGGTGATATGGAAGTCTCGATTAATGATATTGATTATATTGTTGAAGTAGATTATCCAACACCAACTATTCCTAACGCCGAACCGACGGAAAAAGATATGATTATTGGGAAATTAATTGCTGAGCAAATTCATGATGGCGATAATATTCAATTAGGAATTGGTGGAATGCCAAATGCTGTTGCCAAATCATTGTATGATAAAAAAGATTTAGGGATCCATACCGAAATGTTTACTAGCGAAATGGCGAACTTAATTAAAGCTGGTGTAATTACCGGAAAGAGAAAAACATTACACCCAGAAAAACACGTTAGTTGTTTTGCTTTGGGAGATCAAAACTTATATGATTTTATTAATGATAACCCTAGTGTGTTGACTTTGAATGGGGCTTATGTAAATGACCCGCACATTATTGGCTTGAATGATAATCAAATATCGATTAATTCAACACTAGAAATTGATTTGACAGGACAATGTGCTAGTGAATCGTTTGGTACAAAACAATTCAGTGGAACAGGTGGCCAAACTGATACAGCTGTAGGCGCCCAAAACGCAAAAAACGGCCGATCTTTTATGGCTCTATACTCTACAGCAATGGTCCGTAATCCAAAAACTGGTGAAAGAGAAGAAGTGTCAAAAATTGTTTCGATGCTAAAACCAGGAGCTGCGGTATCACTTTCGCGAAATGATGTTGATTATGTTGTTACTGAATATGGAATGGTTCATTTACGGGGAACTAATATCCGTGAACGAGTAAAGCTTTTAATTAGTATTGCTCATCCAAAGTTTCGCGAACAATTGATGAAGGAAGCATTAGAAATAGGATATATTCATGAGCTATTTTAGTTTTCAAGGTAAAAACGTGTTTTATACTATTGATGGCGAAGGTAAACCAATTCTTATTTTAAATGGAATTATGATGTCAACAAAAAGTTGGCAACCGTTCATCACATCTTTAGCTGAAAAAAACCAAATTATTCGCGTTGATTTCTTTGATCAAGGTCAAACTGACAAGTTGATTGGGGCAAATTATACCCAAACATTGCAAGTTGATTTAATCCAAGCGTTACTGCTTCATTTGCAATTAAAGAAAGTAAATATTGTTGGAATTTCCTATGGAGGAGAAGTAGCACTTAAATTTGCTATTACTTATCCACAGTTCGTGGAGCGTTTGGTGTTATTCAATACTACCGCTTATACTAGTCCTTGGTTACGAGATATTGGCCGTGGCTGGATTGCTGCGGGGAAGACCAGAAACGGATTACAGTATTATCAAACGACAATCCCGGTTATTTACTCTCCATATTTTTATGAAAAAAATTTGGACTGGATGAAAAAACGTGAAAATGCATTAGTGCCTGTTTTTTCTAATCCTATTTTCCTCGATGCGATGGAGCGCCTAACAAATAGTGCTGAGTCGTATGATGTTCGTAATGAGTTGGGCCGAATTCAATTCCCGACCCTGATTATATCAGCGGAACAAGATTATTTGACACCGGTTGATAATCAAGAGGCGGTCTACAACAAAATTCCTCATGCGGAATGGATTAAGATTCCTCTAGCAGGTCATGCCTCGATGTATGAAAAACCGTTACTATTTACGAGCCTTGTCTTAGGATTTATTAATGTATTAGAAACGACTTATTCCATTTAGGAGGTAAAAAAATGGAAAAGAAAAAAATAAAATTAGATAATAGTGAAACATTAGCATATATAGAACAAGGTACTGGAAAAAAAGTCTTAATCCTTGTGCATGGTAATATGAGTTCTTCCCTTCACTTTCTACCTCTTTTTAACAAGCTAGATGATTCTTATCGCCTTATCGCAGTGGATTTACGCGGATTTGGTGATTCAAGTTATGAAAATGAGTTTTCTTCCTTAAAGGAACTGTCTGAAGATCTTGCCCTATTTGTAAAAGCCCTTAACATTCCTAAAGCTTATTTTTTGGGTTGGTCAACAGGTGGTGGTATTGTAATGGAACTAGCGGCAATGTATCCAAAATTGGTAGAAAAAATAATTTTATTGGAATCTGCTTCTCATAAGGGATACCCTATTTTTCAAAAAGATGCAAACAACCAATCGATAATAGGAAAAGCATATGCTTCTAAAAAGGAAATGGCGGCTGATCCAGTGCAGGTGGCACCGGTATTACAGGCTTTTCAAACAAACAATATTGCGTTTATGACTTGGCTTTGGAATATTACAATTTACCCTGTACAAAAACCAAGCCCCGAAGAAAATGTTTTGTATATGCAAGAAACAATGAAACAGCGTAATTTGGTTGATATTGATTGGTCACTGGCAAATATTAATATGAGTGATCAAGCGAATGCCTATGGTAAGGGTGATGGGGCAATTCATAAGATCGTTTGTCCTTCCCTACATATATGGTCAAAAAATGACATTGTTGTTCCTTATTCAATGGTTCAGGAAAACTATGAAGCCCTTAAACCGAGGTCTCATTTGAAAATTTACGAAGTGGGGGGACATTCTCCTCTGGTTGATAACTTAATGGAATTAGTGAAAGATATCAATTCTTTTTGCGAATAGACTAAAAAAAATTCAAAGCAAATATGTTTTGAATTTTTTATTTGCAAAAGTGCTAGATTTATTAAATTAAAGCAAAACATATTGACACTTATCAATGTGAATGATATAATTAAATAAGAAATGAAGAGGAAAGCCGATGAATAACCAAGAGTTTTTAAGTAAACTGAAAGTAATAAATGATAACACTAGATTAACGATTCTGCAATTGCTCGCTATAAACAAAAAGATGTGTGCTTGTAAGATTTTAGAAGAACTTAATATTACACAAGGGACTCTATCATATCATATGAAATTGTTGACGCGTGAAGGATTGGTAAGTTGTTCGCGTCAAGGCAAGTGGTGTCATTACAGTTTAATCACAGAGAATATCAAGGAAATATCACACTTTATTAATAGTATTTATGAATAATTATAAAATAAGCTTATGCAGGCTTATTATTTTTCAAATTATATATTGATATCAATCAATGTGAAAGGATAAATTCAAGATGAATTCAGAAACAAATGCAAAAAACAGTAAAAAAAAGAAAGGCTTAATAATAGCAATAATTGTTATCTTTGTCTTAATTAGTATAAATATTTTCATAGGATTACTGTGGGGTAAAAGCGGTATTAAAGAGGTTTGGGATTTTATTGGCAGTCAAATATTAGGAATGAAATGGCTTAATGAGATAGTTGGTAAATTAATATTGCTGCTTGGTGGTGAGTTCTCAGAAGGAACATGGCAGAGCAGTTTAACAGATGCTATCCACTTTTTTGTTTATGATTTTATTAAAATAGGAATTCTTCTGTGCATCATGATTTTTTCGATATCATATTTACAGTCATATTTTCCTCCAGAAAGAACCAAAAAAATATTAGGTAAATATCGGGGAATCGGAGCCAATTTTATCGGGGCCTTGCTTGGAACAGTTACTCCTTTTTGCAGTTGTTCATCGATACCTATTTTTATTGGTTTTACTCGAGCAGGACTGTCAAGTGGAGTTACCTTTAGTTTTTTAATATCGAGTCCTTTGGTTGACTTAGGATCATTGATGCTCTTGGTCGGTTTCTTTGGTTGGAATGTAGCGATAATTTATGTAGTTGTTGGTTTGCTATTAGCTGTTATTGGGGGAACAATTATTGAAAAAGCAGGTCTAGGAAAACATATAGAAGATTTTGTTTTAAATGGTAGTGATAGTGTTGAAGCAGATTTACCAGAGTTAACCCAAAAAGATAGGCTTACATATGCTCGAGAACAAATGTGGCAAACATATAAAAAAGTATTTTGGTATATTGTAATCGGTGTGGGAATAGGCAGTATAATTCATAATGCTATTCCTCAAGAATGGATTGAAAATTTATTAGGGGCGAATAAATGGTATTCAGTTTTACTAGCAACTGTTTTAGGCGCACCGCTATACGCTGACATTTTTGGAACGCTACCGATAGCTGAAGCTTTATTTGCAAAAGGAGCAGGCCTAGGAACGATTTTGTCTTTCATGATGAGCGTTACGGTCTTATCTCTACCATCACTAATAATGTTAAGAAAAGCGGTAAAACCAAAATTGCTATTTGCTTTTATTGGGATAGTAATAGCAGGTATAATAATCATTGGATATTTATTTAATCTATACGGATATTTATTTATTTAAAGGGATTACCAAGCAATAAAAATAAAAAAAAGGAGAAAGAAATGAATATTAAAGCTTTGGGAGGTTGTTGTAAAAAATCACAAGAAAATTATAAATCAGTAGTGGAAGCAGTAAAACAATTAGGATTAGATGGTGAGGTTATCCATGTTACTGACATGAATGAGATTATGAACCTAGGGGTCATGTCAACTCCAGGGTTGATAGTTAATGGTAAGATTATGGCTACAGGCCGAATGCTTAACGTGAAACAAGCAAAAGAGTTGATTAATAAAGCCCTAAAAGAAGAAAAAATAACAGATAAATAAGCAAAACGTCTAAAAAAAAGGAAAGAAAAGAAATATAAAGCATATATATTGAATATATAACAATTATGGCTTATAATAATAATGTATCACATTATACGGGAGGGTATTATGTTAAAAGAAAATGTAAGTAAATTAGTAAACGAACAAATTAATAAAGAAATTTATTCAGCATA
This sequence comes from Bacilli bacterium, assembly GCA_035270985.1. Taxonomy (GTDB): domain Bacteria; phylum Bacillota_I; class Bacilli_A; order ML615J-28; family CAG-698; genus JAAYBG01. The sequence goes on from DATESD010000156.1 coordinate 15,133, forward strand.
TCTTTATTTAGATATGGCTAACTTTTATGTAAATAAAGGTCTGAATGGATTTGCCAACTGGTTTAACATTCAAGCAAGAGAAGAAATGGATCACGCATTACTATTCATGAAATATTTGCAAAATAATGGTTTTGAAGTTGTTTTAGAAGCGATTGCTAAGCCAAGCGAAGTTTATCAAGATCTACGCAAACCATTAGTTGAAGCATTAAAACATGAAGAATATGTTACGGCTTCAATAAATGCAATTTATAGCGAGGCAGTGAAAGTTGTTGATTATCGCACTCAAGAATTTTTGACTTGGTTTATTAAAGAACAAGGCGAAGAAGAAAAAAATTCAACTGATTTAATTATTGCTTACGATATGCACGGAAAACAAGGTATATTTATGATGGATAGCAAATTGGCAGCACGTATGTATGCGGCACCGTCACTTATACTAGACTAAAATAAATTAAAGGCACTGTTCATAAAACAGTGCCTTTTTATTTGTACTATGAAATTATAAAACTTGCTAATTGCTCTAATGTTGTTACATCCTCCCTATGAAGCAAGATGCCAACATTACGATCAAAATCAGTGTGCGTAATTAATCTAAACGACGCAGCAACAACATCAATAAAGTCTTCGATAGTATTTTTATTGGCCATATATCCGGTAGTGATATATATTAAGAACAAAAATACTCCGCCTAGGGATTCGAATTCTTCCCAAAAAGTTTCACTAGTGTTGGAAAAAGGAAACTGATCAAAGAATAAATGATTGACTAATATTTTTTCGAGCATTATTTCAAGATTGGGGAAGAGTTTTTTTAAATGCTTAGAAGATTCATTATATTGAATTACTTTGTCGCCTTTATTATAATATTCAATTGCTTCACTAGCATATTTTTGAATGCTAGTGTTTTTATTGAGAAAAAAAGAAACTAGTTTTTCCTGGATATCATAAGTGGCCTGAGGAGATTTTTCATAATTTAGGTTCTTATCAATAAAACTATCTAGTGTAACATGAGTAAAATCAATAATATTATTATTATCAGTTTCTTTGTTTAACCAATGAAGAACTTTACCAATCGTAATTAAGCGCTCCGATAAGGGTAAATTTCGATTATTCATAATGGCAAAAGCAAGGTCGCGAATTTTTTTATATTGGTTCTTAACATTTTCATCAACCCTAGAAGCGCTTAAAGGCAGATTAAAGGTAAGCGGAAGTTGTTCGAAATTAATTTCCTCATCATTAGATAATAGTAACTCCAATGTCTTTTCGCAGCTATTAGAGCAAGAACACTCAATGTTGAAAGAGATCCTCGGTCCCCTAGGGAAGTAGCGGCAAATTGCCGGCAAAGCTTTTTCACCACACTCATAATGTAACATACAATAGCCATTTGCCATGTGCATAGGGCAATCATTGTTGTTAGTTTTAACAACGCTAGCATAACTTTCTTGCGTAGGGTGGTTTAAGATATAAAAACTGCCATCAATTTTCTTGCGTAATTGTTTGTTGCAATTAAGGCCAAGCATGTTAAAATACTCCTTCATTGAGATAGTTATATTCCATCCCTGGCAGCAACTATGGCGGCAATCTTGGCTCTTGCAAATAAAATGTTTATAATAATCAGGGACAATAAAATTGTTTGTATAAGTCATATAGTATTAAAATTCTCCTAGCAAAATATTATAGCACTAAACTATTACTTTGCCTATAAAAATTTACTGTTTTATCGAAAAAAATATGTTTGTCTTAAAAGCATAAATATGGTAAAATTGTTTAATAGAAGGAGGTTTTTTAGATGAAAAAAATAATGTATTTTTATTTGCGTTTCTGTCCTTATTGCCGTCAGGCTGATCGTTTTATTGAAGAGATTATAAATGAAAATGAAAATTTTAAAAATATTGAAATAATTAGAATAGAGGAATCAAAAGAGCCTAAAATAGCAAATAGTTATGACTACTTTTATGTGCCTAGTTTTTGGCTTGATGGGGTTAAAGTCCACGAAGGAGTAGTTACAAAAGAGAAAGTAAAGGAAATATTTTTTCAGGCTTTAAAAGACTAGGGCCAAATTACCCTAACGAAAAAAGCAAATTTATGTTATAATACTTGCACATGAAGATAGTTTTTGTAGCACATTGATGGGGAAGTGGTTTAATGAATGTTATGAACACAATAAACTTAATTATAGGAATTGTATTTTTTATTTGCTATTCATATCAATTCTTTTTTGTGATTGTTCCCTTTATTAAAAAGCCAAAACCACATAAAAAAGTCAAATATCATAATTTTGCTATTTTAATTCCGGCACGGAATGAAAGTATCGTGATAAAACAACTATTAGATAGTATATCTGAACAAACATATCCCAAGAAGTTAATTACTACTTTTGTTATTGCTGATAATTGCACTGATGATACTGCTCAAGTAGCTAAAGAAAAAAATGTTATTGTTTTAGAAAGAGAAAATAACGAGCTTCGGGGAAAAGGATACGCCTTAGATTATTTATTTGAGTATATAAAAGCTAATTATTCTAAAGATGATTTTGATGGATATTTTGTTTTTGATGCTGATAATATTTTGGAGAAGAAATATATCGAAGAAATGAATAAAGGCTTTTCTGATGGCTATGAAATTCTAACAAGTTATCGAAACTCAAAAAATTATGGTGACAACTGGGTTTCAGCTGGATATGCTTTGTGGTTTTTAAGAGAATCTAAATATCTAAATAATAGTCGGTTTTTGTTAAACACTAGTTGTGCTATTTCCGGAACAGGTTTTTTGTTCAGTAAGAAAATTGCGCAGAAAAACAATGGTTGGAAATTTTATTTGTTGACGGAAGATCTTGAATTTACGGCCAGCAGTGTAATTGATGGTGAAAAAATAGGTTATTGCAACGATGCGATATTCTATGATGAACAGCCGACAAAGTTTTATCAATCTTGGAAACAAAGGATGCGCTGGGCCCGAGGCTATTTGCAAGTATATGGCAAACACGGAGCTGACATGATAAAAGGAGCCTTTAAAGGCAGTTTCTCTTGTTATGATATGAGCATGTCAACAATGCCAGCGATAGTATTAACAATTCTTTGTTTTATCATAAACATTGTAAATGTAATAATTGGAATTATTTTAAAAACGCCTTTATGGTTAACTTTAAAACCGTTCTTAGACATTTTTATTAGTATGTATCTGACTTTGTTTATTCTTGGATTGATAACAATCATCACTGAGTGGAAAAGAATCCACACAAGCGCCTTTAAAAAAGTATTATTTAGTTTTACATTCCCCGTTTTTATGATTAGTTATATTCCCATATCGTTTATAGCGTTATTCAAAAAAGTCCGTTGGGAACAAATAGAACATAAAAAAGCAATGACATTGGCAGAAATTAAGAAAAAGGCTAAAAAACAAAAAGACTCTTAAGAGTCTCAGACTGTTGACAAACTCGTCAATGGTCTTTTTTTATATGGCAAAATGACCCCAAAAATGGTATAATATACATAAGAGATAAGAAAATAAAAG
>DATESD010000157.1:0-6011 GCA_035270985.1 Bacilli bacterium
TTTGCTTGCTATCTTCATAATGATTATAAGTAAATGTATCATTCTTATCATCAGCTAACAATGTATAGGTGCAAGTTTCATCTAGTCCCAAACCAGCGAGAGCGTGACGTAATTTCATTCGCTTATTTTGATAATTAGTTCGCCCACCTTTAATCGATGACTTCGGTAAAGTAATTTCTAATTTATCATAACCATGAATGCGCCCAATTTCTTCAATAAGGTCAGCTTTAATCTTTACATCGCTACGACGGTTAGGTATTTTAACAATTATATTTTCTTTACTAGTAGCGCTAAATTTTAGTTTGCCACAAATCTCCAACACTTCTTCACGTGTAATTTTAGTTCCGAGAATTTTGTTAATATAATCTTCATGAATTTCTATTTTAGTATCAGCTATTTTTTCTGTACCCACAACCGCAACGCCCGCAAGTACTTCAGCATCAGCTAATTCCCCCATCAAATATGAAGTATATTTTATAACGTCATGGGCTTTGTTAGCATCAACTCCACGCTCAAATCTAACTGAAGCTTCACTTCTTAGAGCCATTCGTGATGACGTTGCTCTAATAGCTTGCGGATCAAAGACTGCTAGTTCTAAAATAATATTTTTAGTACTCGCCGTTATCTCTGTATCAAAGCCGCCCATAACACCAGCTATCGCAACGGGTTTCACTCCATCAGTAATAACTAAGTCCGTTGCTTGCAAATTTCTCGTAATACTATCTAAGGTCACAATTTTCTCATTTTCCGTCGCTAAACGGACTTTTATCTTATTCCCTAGCTTATCACCATCAAAGGCGTGTAATGGCTGCCCAAACAGCGCTAAGATGTAGTTTGAGATATCAACGACATTGTTTATCGGTCGAACCCCAAACGCGATTAAACGGGAAGTAAGCCAGTCGGGAGATTTCTTGATTTTCACGTTTCGGTAAGCTTTTGCGTAATATAGACTACATAACTCTGAATCTAACTCAACATTGATTACATCAGTAGTTTTGGCTTTATTTTCAATAATTTCATAAAACATTGGTTTCAAAGGGCGATTTAAAATTGCACTAACTTCAAACGCAACACCAATCATCGATAGCAAATCGCCACGATTAGGTGTAACTGATAAATCAATTATCGCATCCGCGAAATTAAGTTGCTTTAAAGGATCGTCTCCCGGCATAACAGATTTCGAGAAATGATATATCCCTTCTAAATATTCCTCAGGAACATATTTCTTTTCCATTCCTAATTCTTGCAATGAACAAATCATCCCATTTGACTCAATACCGCGAATTTTAGATTTTTTAATTTTTAAGTCACCCGGTAAAGTAGCCCCAGCTAGAGCAACAATAACATCTTGTTTTTCCTTGATATTAGCCGCACCACAAATAATTTGTAATACCTCATGACCAACATCTACTTGGCAAACCGATAAATGATCAGAATCGGGATGGTCCTCTCGCGACAAGACGTGACCAACAACTAAGTTAGTTCCTCTTAACACATAATCGATGCCTTCAACTTCGGTTGAATAAAGATTTATTTTCGCGACAATTTCATCGACTGTCAAGCCGTTTAGATCAACTAACTCATTTAACCATTCTAATTTTACTCGCATCATAACCTCCTAAAACTGCCGCAAAAAGCGCGGATCGTTCGTATAAAAATTTCTGATATCATCAATACCATACTTAAACATCGTTACTCTTTCAATACCAATGCCAAAAGCGAAGCCTTGATATTTAGTTGCATCATAGCCAGCCATGTTTAAAACATTAGGATGAACCATCCCGGCGCCAAGTATTTCAATCCAGCCACTACCCTTACATAGATTGCAGCCGGCACCATTACATTTAAAACAAGAAATATCAACTTCGACACTGGGCTCGGTAAACGGAAAATATGACGGACGGAAACGAACTTGCCGCCCTACACCAAACATCGCCGCAAAGACTTCGGTTAATGTTCCCTTTAAATCAGCCATTGAGATGTCTTCCCCTACAACTAAGCCTTCAAGTTGCATAAATTGATGGGAATGCGTCGCATCATCATCATCCCGGCGATATACTTTCCCTGGACAAATAATTTTAATCGGCTCTCCTTTAGCGGCGAGCATTGCTCGGGCTTGTACAGGAGACGTATGGGTTCTTAGTAATAAACTCGGATTAATATAAAACGAATCTTGCATGTCTCGTGCTGGATGACCTTTAGGAAGATTCAACATCTCAAAATTATATAAATCATCTTCAACCTCAGGACCTTCAGCAATCTTATAGCCCATGGCAATAAACACATTTTCCAATTCTTCAATTGTTTTTGTCAGCACATGAAGATTTCCAACCTTGATTTTCTTGCCAGGCAAGGTTACGTCAATCGCTTCATTAGCTAGTTTTTTGTTAATTTGTAAATCTGCTAACTCTTCTTGCCGTTTCGCAACTTCTTCTTCAATCATGTTTTTAAACTCATTAACTTTTTGCCCGACTTCTTTTTTCATCTCAATTGTAAAATCTTTCATTTTACTTAGGATTTCTTGCATCGGACTCTTCTTACCTAAATATAAAGACTTTGCTTCATATAGCTCCGGTAAAGTTTTTACTTCTTTTATCTTCGCTTTAGCACTAGCGCTGATATCAATCAATTTACTAATCATACTATCCTCCTTAAAATATAAAAAGTCCTTGAATTTTTCCAAGGACTGTCGTTACAGCGGTACCACCTCGGTTCATAGACTAACCCTATGCCCCTCAAATATTTTAACGCTCTCATTTGCGGACTTTATTAAAGTCACTCCAAGATGAATTCACAAAGGTTTTATTTCTAGGCTTTCAGTCAAGGCCTATCTTCCCTGCTAATAAAATTTACTTTGTTACTACTTCTTATCTTCGTTTTCTTTAGATAGGTAAATTATATCACTGCCTACTTTTTTTTGCAAGTAAATTTTAAATCACCCTTAGTATTTATATTGTTTTACTCTTTTATTAAAGTTCTTTTTATGGTAAACTTATAGTATAAAATATTATGGAGGCCAAATATGAGTTATTATATTCCTTATGTCATCGAACGAAGTTCGATGGGAGAGCGATCATACGATATCTACTCCCGCTTATTACAAGATCGTATCATTATCCTGTGTGGAGAAATAGATGATGGACTCGCTTCTTCAATCGTCGCCCAATTATTGTTCTTAGCGGCGGAAGACCCCAAGAAAGATATCTCCTTATATATCAACTCTCCCGGTGGTAGCATTACCGCAGGAATGGCGATTTTTGATACGATGAATTATATTCTTCCTGATGTTGTAACAATTTGCGTCGGGATGGCAGCTTCAATGGCGGCGTTTTTACTAGCAGCCGGGAAAAAAGGCAAACGTTACGCCCTACCTAATAGTGAGATATTAATTCATCAGCCAATGGGTGGAGCTCAAGGTCAAGCAACAGAAATCCAAATTGCAGCGGAGCACATTATCAAAGTGAAAGAACGAATGAATACTATTCTTGCCGAAAAAACAGGACAACATATCGAGAAAATCAAACTTGATACAGAAAGAGATAAGTATATGTTTGCTCAAGAAGCAAAAGATTATGGATTAATTGATGAAATAATGGACAAACAAAAATAAAAGTTGGCACTTGCCAACTTTATTTTTTTATCTTAAAAAAGCTTTTTTTACCCGATCCCAAAACAATGTTTCTGCTTTAGAAATTATATTTATACATTTATCAGCTAATGTTACTTCGACTTCTGTTAAACCAGAAAATTTATATTCTTTCCCATCAACGCTTAAATAAATATTTTCTGAGCCCTCTGTCTTCAAAACAAGGTTTGTGCCTTTACTTAAAATAAGCGGAGAAGAAATAGCATTATATACCGTATTGTTAATCGCGGCAAATTCTGTCAACTGAAACGCTTCAATCCTTGGATCAATTATACTGCCGCCTAATGATTTATTGTAAGCTGTCGAGCCTGTTGGAGGGGAAACTAATAAGCCCGTTCCGCGAAAAACTTCAAAACTTTTTCCATCAATAAAAACTTCAATAATTTGTGTATGGATCGGATTAACAATTGATATTTCATTAACCGCATAACCTTTGGCTTGCTGTTTTTTATTCTTAAAAGTGAATGCCAATAAGTTATACTTATTTTCCTTGCACTTGCCAAGTTTAATCATTTCTAGTGCCATATCAAACTCTTGATATTCGAAGTCAGTGAAAAACCCTAGACTTCCTTTTTTTATACCAACAAACTTAATTTTATCGCTATTGTCCATATATTTATGGATTGCTCCTAGCATCGTGCCATCGCCACCAAAAGAAAAAACGATATCGGGACTTTGTTCATCATAATCAAGAAAATCTATTTTTTTCTTATCTGTTTCAAGGTACTGCCCAAAAAATGCATATTTCATTAATCTCACCACTTTTTTATATTCCCTAAAAATATTTCTAAGTCATCAAGGGAATATTCCTCACCTCTTGTATTGTCTACGCCTGTTTCTTCAACAAGTTGTTTTATTTTCGTCATTTCTTCGTCAAGGCTCGCCGCAACTTCAGCGACCCTAACTAGATGCTTCTTAATCGGCTCCGGGATATTCCGGAAATATTTATATTTTAATGAATGCTCCGCACTTGCCCACAAATGCATCGCATGTGTCCTAATTTGAAATTCAATATTAATGGGGATTTGCCCTTCTATCGTTTCAACATTATATTTCGCAATCACATGAAGTGATCGATATCCACTCGGTTTGGGATTTTTTATATAATCTTTTACTAAAAAAATTTCGATATCCTTCCGACTGCATAGCAAATCATAGACAGTGTAAACATCTTCAATATACTTACAAGTAACCCTAATCCCGGCAATGTCATATATCTTCTCTGGTATTTTAGTTATTTGAATATTTAATCGCTCAGCTTTTTCTAAAATGCTTGGTAAAACTTTTACTCTCCCGGAAACTATTTCCACTGGACTGCGTTCGCCTTTTAAAATATATTCTTTTTTTATTGCTTCCAGTTTAATAATAAAGCCACCGACAGCTAATTCATAAGGTAATAAAAAACTTTTCCAATCTGATATTTGATTCATACTTACCTTCTTTCTTACTGTACGATTATATTCTAACACAAACCAAAATATAAAAAAAGAAATAACTATTGATTTTTATATCTCTTTGTGTATAATATAATAGAATTAAAGAAATGGAGGTTACAATGCAAAAATCTATAGAAGTAGAATTCAAAACTCTTCTTTCCAAAGAAGAATACGATCGTCTCATGGATAAGTTCAAAGGTAACCGGATGGATCTGCAAACAAATCACTACTTTGACACTTCTCGGTTTTCCCTTAAAGCTATCGATGCCTCTTTAAGAGTGAGGGAGCGAGACAGTTTAGAACTAACATTAAAAAGAAAAAAAGGATATATAATTCAAGAATTTAATTTACCAATTACCAAAGAGGTTTTTGAAGAAATTAAAGAGTCCGGTGTTTTACCTGAAGGCGAACTAAAAAATGAACTTACTGCTTTAATTGGCGACCAAAAAATCAACAATTTTTTAAGTCTTTCAACTTTAAGAATGTTTTTTGCTTTTAATAACGGTGTTTTATTTATTGATAAAAGTCAATATTTAGGCATTACCGATTATGAATTAGAATATGAAGCAAAGAGTTACTATTCTGGCAAGAAAGAATTTGTTCAAATCATTGGTGAACTAGAACTTCGATACCGTAAATCAGAGAAAAAAGTAAAACGCGCTTATAACGCTTATAAACGAATCAATTAAAAAAGAGGAATTATTTCCTCTTTTTTTTGCTTTCTATCTCTGGTTTACCAACATTAGTTGCCAAGTAAAAGCAACAGAATCCCCCTAAAATATATAACAATTGTAGCAACATCGGTAATACTGCTTTACTAATCGCAACGCTCTCATAAATAATAAAACCATAGCCCGGAGACTTACCCTCTAGCATATTTCTAAAGCTTTCAATTGATCCAGAAACATATACCATAAATAACCTGTCTC
>DATESD010000158.1:0-8121 GCA_035270985.1 Bacilli bacterium
TTATCATCGTTTCTTCTGGAATAATTTTGGTTAATTATATTAACCATTGATGTTAAAGGCGAAAGTAAAAGAAAACCAACTACTACATAAGAAACAGAATTCATTATTGCTCCCGCCCAACGAACTTTGATTTTGTTTCTAGCGAGTTTGGGTATCAAACGTTTGAACAATGCGTGCCACAAAATAGTACTTAAAAGCCAACCAACGGTGACAATAAGAATCATGATGACAACGAAAGACACCAATTTGACGGTGGAATAAGCAAGAGCTTCAGCAAATTCGGTCGCGGCGGCATAACTGCCTGAGACATTATATAAATAATAAAAACCTCGTAAGCACGAAACTAATGTTTCATGAAAAGAAGTAATTGGGGCAAAATAAACCATCCCAGTTTTAGCATTTGTCAGGACAATTGTTTCATAGGGTATAAGAGGATCGAGATTAAGATTGCCAATAATTTCCGCTATAGCAGACAAAGACAATAACCCAGCAGAAACGAGAATCAACATAAAAATCATGCGGTAAGTAGAAGACCAAATACCACGTTTGTAACCGATGAAGGCAGCAATAACAAAACCAACAATAATTAAAACAAAAAGAACAACGAGGCCGATATTGACAATTTGAGCAAATAAACCAGCTGACATTATTACCTCATCTCCTATCAGTCCATAACTAGTAGTTATTATTACTGTTAAAGTCATTTTTAGTGTATAGTTTTTTTATTAGGAAATAAAGCAAATGTTAATAAGAAACACTAATTGTCCTAAATGCGGTCATATCTATGATTCAATCGAAAGACACTGCCCAAAGTGCAGTGAAGCAAATCCAAACCCAATGTCTCATAAAAAGTGCCGCGGTTTAGTTTGGCTTCCGAAGTGGCAGGAAATTACTTTTTTTCTACTTGGATGGTTTGGTTTAAATATAATCGCCACACTCGTCCAATTGGCTTTTTCGTATTTAAACACTGATGGAAACGAAGTTTTATTCATGTCAATTACTCAGTTTATCACATACGGAATTTTGTTCTTAGGAATGGTTATTTTGGTCGTTAATAATCATCGAAAAATATTCGTTTCTTTTAAAAAAATAGAACCATATGTGATTGGAATAGGAATCGGAGCGATTATCATCTTACTAAGTGGTTTATATAGTAGAATCGTTTCTTCATTTTACACTTTTAATGTAAACGAAAATGAGTCTCTAATTAGAGAAATAACGATTTCTTACCCGGTGTTCGCTTTTTTAATTTTTGTATTTGTCGGCCCAATATGTGAAGAGTTAACGTATCGTCTTGGTTTGTTCACTCTTTCTGCTCGTTTAGGAAAATGGGTGGCTTATCTTGTTACTATCTCTTTCTTTGCACTTATCCACTTTGATTTTTTTGCAGGAAGTGCTGAAGGTTATATTGTCGAACTTCTTAATTTACCTTCTTATATAATTGCCGGCGCTCTTTTGTGTTTTGCCTACGATTATTTCGGTCTAGCTGCTTCAGTAACTGCTCATGTTGTAAATAATATGATTGCCATTACTTCAATTTTATTTCTTAACGGAATTAGCTAAAGGTTAAAAATAATGAAAAACGAACAAAGGTGGCTTATTTTCTCGAACTTCAGTTTAAAGATAATGGCTTTATTATTCATGACTCTCGATCACATCGGTTTTCAACTTTCTTATTTTTTCCTTGATGATGGTTCCCCAATTGTCTTAATTTTAAGAGGCTTGGGAAGATTAGCAATTCCTCTATTTGCATTTTTGATTTACGAGGGAGTAACCCATACAAAAAGTTTTAAAAAATACGCTTCAAGGCTCGGGATTATGGCTCTTCTTATTAGTGGAGCTTTTGCATTTTTGATTTATGTTCCCAATCCATTCCTGTCTGGCGGGTTAATTGATAGTGGAAACATTTTCCTTGACTTATTACTTGGGGCTCTTGGAGTTTTTCTGCTAAAGAATAAGAGTATAAAAATTAAACTACTTTCTTTACTTCCTGTTATTTATTCAATTGTTTCTTTTGCAGTCACAACATATCAAATTAACAATGGCGTAATCGTTGACTGGTTCCCCTTCTATTTAAGAACACAATATGGTTGGTTAGCCGTATTTATGATTATGGGATTCTACCTCGCTAAAGTCTTAAAAGATTTGTACCTTCGCTATACTGCAAAAAATATGGGTGTGGATGTCGAAGTTTTGATTTTATCTCCTTATGATGTCTGGGCCACTAATTTATTTAATATGATGACAGTAGTATTTTTTGCTATCGCTGCCTATGTATTAACATGGTTCTTTGTAACTCCTTTCTTACCTTATCAATGGATATCTCTTTTTTCTGGAGCACTTCTTTTGTGTTACAACGGCAAGCGTGGCTATAATAAGAAATGGTTTGAGTATGGGGCGTATCTTTATTACCCCCTACATCTAGCCATATTGGCAGTAATATTCTACTTACTGACCCTATAGGAGAAAATTATGATTAAACACGTTGAAACAGCCCAAGAATTTGATTCTTTGTACAACAAAGGAAGAGTATTAGTTGATTTCTTTGCCTCCTGGTGCGGACCATGCAAAATGCTCTCGCCGGTCATTGAATCTATTGATGCCAGTGGAAAGGCAAAAGACACATTAATTTTGAAAGTTGATGTTGATCTACTTCCCAGAACTGCTTCCCAATTTGGAGTTCAGTCAATTCCAACATTGATTCTTTTTGAAGATGGTAAAATTGCTAAACATTCCCTTGGCTATATGAACCAAAATCAACTTCTTGAATTCTTGAAATAAAAGCAATTGTCAAATTCGCAAGCCAGTTATATAATATAACTCGCTGCGAACCGCAGGTGTAGTTCAGTGGTAGAACACTAGCCTTCCAAGCTAGTTATGCGGGTCCGATTCCCGTCACCTGCTCCAGATGATTGTTAGGCGAGACTTTGTTCTCGCTTTTTATTTTATTATAAAAGAGCACATATGGTGTTTATTTTGAAATTTTTAGTTAAAATATAATATGACAACTAATTAATTAATATTTTATAAATATTGATTAGTGTATAGTTATCTTAACGCTTCAAAGGAGGCTGCCTATGAAAAACAAAAGCTCAATTGGAATTGTCATCGATTCCACCACCACACTGGATCCTCAGTTAATTAAAGAATACGACATCGAAGTCGTCTCTTTAAATATTCACACTCAAGCATTTAATAAAAGAGAAATAGATACGCTGGATGAAGAAATAATCCCATTATTAGATGATGTAAAAAATCTCTCCACCTCTTCGCCATCTCCAAATGACTTTGCCGAAGCTTATAATCGTTTGTTCCAAAAAGGTTATAAACACATTATCTGCCTTCCTCTCTCAAAAGAAATATCTTCCACCTATCAATCAGCGTTGATTGGCAAAACTTATGTAGACAATGCCGACCAAATTTTTGTTGGAGATACTTTGATTTGTAATTATGGATTAGCCAATTTAGTCGAAACACTATTACCTTTATTTGAAAGTAAGTTAGCTTCATTTGGTGACATTGTTGAAGCATATAATCAAAGAATTGGCAATACAGCAATCCAATTCAGTGTTTTAAATTTAAAACACTTAGTAAACGGGGGTAGGCTCTCCAAAATCGCCGGTTTATTAGGAGCTATTTTACATATCAAACCTATCATTGAGATGCAAAATGGTAAATTGAGACTCTTCAAAAAAGAGCTAAACATGGCTAAAGTAATTGGCACCTTTATCAATACCATCAAATCTTTTTCTGATAGGTTTACAACCCTATTTGTAAAGATTGTTGATTTGCAGCAGAACGATTTGGCAGAAAAATTAGTTAATCTAATTTCCACAAACTTTCCGAAAATTAATGTTTCTCGCATCAGAACAGTTAGACCCGTCTATTTTATCCATTTAGGAAATAATGGATTAGGAATAAGTGTAGTTGCCTATAACAGCTAATATGAATTTTGAAATGGTGTTGGCGACCAACAATCCCCATAAATTGGAAGAAGTTCGCCAAATTCTAGCTCCACACGGCATTGTTGTTTATGGTTTAAAAGATCTGAACATCCATCCAGAAGATGTTGAAGAAAATGGAAAAACATATTTTGAAAATGCCCTTATTAAAGCTTTATCGGTAAAGAAATTAACAAACTTGCCAATTATCAGCGATGATTCAGGATTAGAAATTGAAGCATTGGATAATCAACCAGGTTTGCATTCCGCTCGTTTTGCCCAAAAATACAACGGTCATCAAAACGCCATAACCGAGATATTAAAACAATTAGAAAACAAAGATAGAAAAGCGACATTTGTCTGTAGTATTACTCTTTTAAATGTGGAAGATAAACCTCTTCGCTTTGAATCGCGCATACCGGGAAAAATTGCTTTAGAACCACAGGGAGAAACTGGTTTTGGTTATGACCCAATTTTCGTTGAGGAGTCGAGCCAACTAACCTACGCTGAAATGACTCAAGAACTTAAAAATAAGCTTTCACATCGTGGAAAAGCCCTCAATAAATTATTAACCTATTTAAAAATAAATCAGCTTATTAAGCGCTGACGTTTTACCAAGCGATACAAACTGAAAAAATAAGCACCAAGAAAAGCAATTGCGCCTGCGAATAATACACTTGTTACTATTACGAGCATTTGATAAAAGGCCGTTGTTTGGAAAGCGAAAGTACACATCAAACTAATAATGCCTAAAACAAATAAAACAATCATTGTCGGAAGAGAGATTTTTTCAAGGCGATAAAGATATGAAAAATTAGGAAAAACCTGGTCCTTAATTACTTTATTTTTTCTTTCTGCTCTTTCATGAAGCAAAGCTTTGGGATGATATCGAGAAATTTTTACAGCGTTAATTTTATCGCTTCTACCAAGGAGAAGGTCTCCCGATTCAGAAGTCCCTACATAACCGTATGTATATCCATCTGCCGTTATCCATTTCTTATTCATTTCTTCGCTTTGAGAACTGATGGATTGCTCTAAAGAGGCAATCGCCAGTTTAATCTCTGGATGGTCATGACGAGTTTGGATGAAATGGTATTCCTTTAAAATAAGGGTTTTAAGTTTTTGAATGCTATTCAAGTTTTTAAAATACAATTTTATGCAGTCGATATCATAAAAATAATGATGGGTGATAAGTTTTTTTCGAAAGAGAACAAAGTATTCATCAAGCGCATAGCAAACGCGATGCAAAAAAGCGATATATAGCTTTTCATTCGATACTTTTCGGAAGATATCTTTCTCTTCATTAAGTAGCAAACCAACATTTTGAAAATGGGTTTTCCTTAAAGTTGACATATAAATAAGAGCGAGCAATCTTCCAAACAATGCATGAGTATTATTCGGGTCTAATTCTAATATCCGCGCATACATTAAATATGATTTATAGTAACCGATCGCTGAAAAAAGGTTTCTATCGGCTTGGTTAATTTGTTTGGCGATAAATAACTCAAAAGCTTTGATGGGAATCGAAGGAATATATTGCGTCATACAGCGTGGACAAAAACACGCTTCCGCGTCAGAATTTACTTCAAAGATTCGTTCTTTCTCATCACTCACATGACAATGAGTGCAATACGCTTTCTTGAGAGCCATGCCTGATTATAACACTTTTAAAAGACAATTCCTACTTTCTTGGAGGAATTACTGCTAAAATATGGACGTGAAATTTATAATTAAACAATCAGATCTTAATAAAATTAAACATCTCTTCGAAATCAAAGATATCAATATTTCTATTGCCGAGATGCTCCAGTATTTTTTTAAGATTTCGGATAGCAATGAAAAAGCTACTTCCGAAGAAGATTTTCTTATCAAAATGTTGGCTAAATGCGATGTTTTTTTAACGAATGAAGAAGACAACGACATTGTTCAAAAGCAGATTAAGCCTTGCCTTAAATGTTTAGATAAAAAAATCATAACAAATGATCCATATATTCAATCGTTAAAAATCCCGGAAACTACATTCGGAAATTACACTTTCAAAAAGGAATCTTATAAGCCTTACCAAGCCTTCCCATATGATGAAATTAGTGTTGTTGAAGAAGATTATCGTGAAATCCAAAAAGTTGGCTACTTTGCTTCATCGGTTGAGTATTTAGCTTTTGCTCAAAAGGGCGAGGTTTGGATGTCAATTATTCCAAATGAAATTAACACTCATATAGGCCCCATTAGCCACGCTCATGGGAATGTTGTAACTTTTGGTTTAGGCATGGGTTATTTTGTTTTTCATGCGATTGAAAAAGATGATGTCAAATCGCTAACCGTCATTGAAAAAGATAGGAAAATAATTAATTTCTTTAATCAATATATCCTTCCTCAACTATCAAAAAGAGAAAAAATTAATATCATATGCGCGGATGCATATTCCTACATCAAAGAGAATCATGATTTTGATTACGCCTATGTAGATTTATGGCATAATCCAAATGATGGATTGCCATTCTACATCGCTTTTAAAAAAGCCGAACATAATTTCCCAAATTGCTGTTTTGATTATTGGCTTGAAACATCAATTCTATCGCTTTATCGAAGGTGCTTATTGACAGTGATTGAAGAGCAGTTAAACGACACTCCTGAAACCGCCTATTTGAAGTCAAAAACTAGCGAAGATCAAATTATCAACGACTTATATTTCAAAACAAAAAATCTTGTCATTTCTTCTTATCGGCAGGTTCATGATTTGTTAAAAGAAAAGTCCTTAAAAGATTTGATTTCTAAATAATACCTATAAAAATAGCCCGTTTTTGCGGGCAATTTTATTAAATGTTGATATTTTTAATTATTGAGCAGTAGTTTCTTTTTCAATGCGATCAGTAATCTCTTGAACTTTTTTATAAATGTCTTTGATTGATTCATCGACTAAGAATTTTCCTTCAAGGTAAAGCATTCTTCCGTCAATCATTGTCATCTTAACATTGTCCTTAGAACCGCTATAAACAATGTTATTAACAATATCGTTTAGTGGTTGCATATTGGGTTTAAATAAATCTATTTCAATAATGTCTGCTTTCTTGCCAATATCAAGTATATCGCAATCGCTTAATCCCATGGCTTTAGCTCCATTTACAGTCGCCATTTTTAAGACCTCGTAAGCCGGTAAAGAACGAGGATCCTGAGTGCTTAATTTGCTTAGGCTAAAAGCGAGTGTCATCTCTTTAAACATATCCAAACAATTGTTGCTAGCTGGGCCATCAGTTCCGATTCCGATGTTGATTCCAGCTTGGCGGTATTTTTCTAAAGGAATAATACCACTAGAGAGTTTGGAATTGCTCCCTGGACAGGTAATAATATTAAGATTATGCTTTTGGAAAATTTTAATATCATCATCACTGAAATATATGCAGTGATATCCACCTCCGCCATAATCGAAAAATCCTTCTTTTTCAAAAAAGGAAACCGGAGACATTCCTCTTCGATTGTAGCAATCTTCCACCTCTCCTTTTGTCTCACTGATGTGAACATAAAAAGGCGCCTTCGCGATGTGAATTGCTTTATTTAATGCTTCAATTTCATCAACTTGGGCAGTATATTCAGCGTGCATTCCAAAACAGTACCTAACAAGGCTGTCTTTATCCGAGTGATAATGATGAAAGAGATTAACAAGATCCTCAGCGTTTGTTTCGTGATTGAAGGTTCCAAGAAGTAAAATTCTCATGCCAATGTCTTTTGCGGCTTGGCCGGACATCAATGGATAATAATACTGATCAAAACATGCAGTGATACCACTAGTTAAATATTCAAGATAAGCAATCTTAGAAAGATGATAGACATCGCTCGGGGTCAATAATTTTTCCCTTGGAAAAACGACATTGAAAAGCCAATCGTGAAGAGAATGACCATCAGTCTTGCTTCTTAAGAAGGTCATTGCGCTATGGCTATGAGCGTTCTTAAAGCCTGGCATTAATACATTTCCCTGACAGTCATGAATAAGGTCAAAGGGGCCATATTTATCACTATTGGAGCCAATATAAACAATTGTCCTATTTTCCACCACTATATCACCGTTAATAAGAGGTTCATCATTCATCTTTAAAATGCGAGCGTTTTTTAATAAAGTTTTCATGCCGCTATCATATCATGAAGAGATATTTTATAGGTAGTCAAAGGTTGGCAGAAATAAAAT
>DATESD010000159.1:0-3630 GCA_035270985.1 Bacilli bacterium
TGAAATTCCTTTTCAGAAAAACGATAACCAGTGGGTGAGAAGGGATTGAGAGTAACAGCGACAACGTTAGTTGGTTCCAAAACAAAAATCTTTTGTTTTAATAAAAATAAATGTTTGACCAATTGATCATTAACCATTAAATGCGTTGGGCTAGTAATAATTAAATCACACTTAAAATCATTCCGATGATTAATAAATGCTTCAATAAATGACTTGCTAACAGCTTTAGGAATCGAAAGATACCTTGTGTTGCTATCTATTTGACTAATTATCTCTTTTCCATAATCAAGGGTCGATGAACTAATTAAAGCTTCACTCTTTCCTGTATTATCAATCTTTATAATTGTGTCTTTGTTAATTTTATCAGCTTCTATGTACTTAGGCAGTTGAAATAGATTAATGGTATTTTCCGCATTCGCGACTACTTTATCAATTTGCGATGAATACCCGGCTCCCACACAAAAGATTGTGGCATCACAAACTTGGGTTAATGAGATTCTTGAAAAGGCTCCATCAATCAATATTTTCTCGCAAGGAAAATTGTTCAAATCTAAGATTAAATCCTTCATTGCTTGTAAGGTTGAAGGACCACCAATTAAACAATTCCCGCTTTTAGTAATCCTGATGATTTCAATTGGCCCCAAAGCCGTTGAAATATTAGTCGTGACTAAGACTTCATAATCCGCTTCACACTCTAAAAGGCATTGTTTCGCTGTTGCAACAAGCATTCCTTCATGAACAAAAATTCTTGGCTTTGGTAGAAAAGTTACTTGATCAATCTTTTCTCCGTCCAGACCAATCGAAGTAATGGCTATTGCTACATTTTGATATTGCTTAATTAAATAGTTTAAGACTGTTGTTTTACCAGCATTTTTAGCATTCCCCACCATACAAACAATTCGATAAGGGCTGATAATAGTTTCTAATGTTTTAATGCTCGTATCCTTCTTTCTAAATTCTTTGGTTCCAGTGAGGTCTTCTTGCCTGCCAATAGTCCGCTAACGCCTTCTTGTTCAAGGCACGATTCACAACAAGGATTATTTTGATAATTCGTTGGTTCACTATAAGTGGTGATAACACCTTCATAATTTCTTAGAACAATTTTCCCAGGGGCTTGAGAGATAACGTAATTAGGCATTACAGGAATCTTTCCTCCCCCACCAGGAGCATCAACAACAAAAGTAGGTACACAAAAACCACTTATATGGCCTCGTAGGCCTTCAATAATTTCTATTCCCTTACTAACTGGAGTCCGGAAATGTTCAATTCCTAAAGATAAGTCGCATTGATAAATATAGTAAGGGCGAACGCGCATATAAGCTAGACGTGTACATAGTTTTCGCATTATTTCTACACAGTCGTTTACTCCTCGTAAAAGAACGCTTTGATTTCCTAAGGGAATTCCGGCATCAGCCATTTTAGTAATTGCTGCTACACTTTCAGTAGTAATTTCATCATAATGATTAAAATGCGTATTTACCCAAATTGGATGGTACTTTTTCAACATTGAAACAAGACTGTCAGTTATCCTTTGTGGCATAACTACAGGTGTTCTTGTCCCCAAGCGAATTATTTCCACATGCTCAATCGCTCGTAAACGAGAAATTATTGACTCTAGTTTTGCATTACTCATTAATAAAGCATCGCCTCCAGATAGGAGAACATCTCTGACGGTTGGTGTTTGTCGAATATATTCAATTGCTTTATCAATGCGATCATTAGGCAACTCATGGTCTGTTTGCCCAACAAGACGTCTTCTTGTACAATGACGACAATACATACTACACATATCGGTTATTAAGAATAACACCCGATCAGGATAACGATGAGTTAATCCGGGAACTGGAGAATCTTTATCTTCAGCTAATGGATCAAGCAAGTCATTTTCCCCGACAATCATTTCCGATATATTCGGAATGGCTTGTTTTCTAATTGGACAATTAGCATCCAATGGATCAATCAAGCACAGATAATAAGGCGTAATTGCCATCCTAAATTTTGATAGAACTTGATTAATTTGTTGTTCTTCCTCGCTTGTTAAGCTAATATATTTTTTTAATTGCTCAACATCAGTAATACGATTACGCACTTGCCAACGCCAATCTTGCCAATCTAAAAGCGAAACATTAGGAAAATACAGTTGTTTTCTTTCTAAATATTTATCATTTACTATTACCATATCTACTCCTTCGGTTGATATCTTTTTACAAATAAATCATATAGTGGTTTTGATTCTCGAAGAATACTTAATGTTAGATCCGCATGCCCTGGCGTATAGCCATTGCCAATAATCATGACTGCTTCACTAGCAACCCCTTCCGCTCCTAAAGCAGCTTTTGTGAAGGAAGTCGCCATACTAAAGAAATACACAATTCCATTCGGCTTAGTAGCGAGAATCGCTGTCATCTCCGTATTTGGAACATTTACAACATTAATCGTAACATCAACTTGTGCGTTATTATTAACTCGCATAATCTCCTGGTAAACTGCCATTGAATCTCTAGCATCACCAATGATTATTTCATCACAAACGCCTAGCGATACTAGATCGTCAACTTCTTTAGTATTATTATTTAAACCAATTATTTTACCTTTAGGACCAGCGTTTTTTCGAGCTTGATAACAACATAATACTCCACTTTTTCCTGCTGCTCCTAAGATCAATACTGTATCATTAGGTTTAACCAATTTTGCAACTTGAGCCGGAGCGCCAGCAACATCCATCGCTGACAAGACCAAGTGTTCGCTAAGATCATTAGGTATTTTCGCATAAATTCCCGTCGCAAATAAAATTGCTTCGGCAACAACATCTACTTGTTCTTTGTGCAAATGAATATCCTTAATTTCTTTTACCTTTAAAGGCGTTAATGATAACGACACTAAAGTAACAATTTTGTCACCAATCTTTAAATCAGCTGTGATATCTTTGCCGATTTGTTTAATGACTCCTAGGAGCATTCCGCCACTACCAGTAACGGGATTTTGCATTTTCCCACGTTTGTTTACGATTTCCATAATCATGGTTTTCATTGCTTCTACATTGCTAGCAGTCGCTTGTTTTATTTGGTTGAAAGATGCAGAATCGATATTCAATGTCTTAACATCAATCAATATTTCATTATCCTGGCAAATCATTGTATTATCTAATTGATCAGCTGCTTGAGGAAGAGTACCGCTTGGAGCAATCACACGATGTGTTCCATAAGGGCATAGTTTTTTCATTTTTTACTCTCCATTCGCAATATTTTTCTAGTTTCTTCCGGGCTAGCAATTTCCCGGTTATGCTTTTTTGCTAGCAGCACAACTTTTGCAACTAAAGCTGCATTAGATGGTGCTAGTACTCCTTTTTCAATAAATATATTATCTTCTAAACCAACGCGAACGTGCCCTCCGTGAATAATTGAAAGTTCAGCAAGGGGAAATTCAAATCGTCCTACCCCAGCAACACTGTACGTTGCGTCTTGGGGAATACTGTCTTTCAAAAATAAGAAATCACGTTCTTCTCCTGTCATACCACCATTAACTCCGAGAACAAAGCTAAAATGATATGGAGGATTAATAAAGCCTTTTTTCGCAAGGCGAAGTACCATATCAATATGGCCTTTTTCAAAGCACTCTAACTCTTTATAT
>DATESD010000160.1:0-5644 GCA_035270985.1 Bacilli bacterium
CTATAATGCTACATCTTAATAATACAATATTCTTCTTGAAAAGTAAAGTTTTTTAAATTATCCCCTTTTAATTAATTGTATTTCCCAAATTAATAGTATATAATACATTTGAGGTGGTTTTTATGAGAATTGCAATTTATCCGGGATCTTTTGATCCAGTTTCAAACGGTCATTTAGATATCGTAAGACGAGCAAGTAAAGTATTTGACACTGTCTATATTCTTATTTCTTTCAATCCCCATAAAAAATATTGTTTTACAAATGAAGAAAGAATAGAAATGATGAAAGTCGCAACTAAAGATATCCCTAATGTTATTGTTGAGGGCAGCTCTTCTTTAGTGCTAAACTTTGCGCGAGAAAAGAAAGCCTCAGTTATAATTAGAGGCCTACGAAATTTTATTGATTATCAAAACGAAATTACCCTCTTTCAATTTAATCGCTCGATTGATAGTAGCATAGATACTTTTATTCTTTTTCCTTCAGCTGATAATTTATTTTTGTCTTCAACTTCCATTAAAGAATTAGCTTTATTTGGTGGTGACATTAGCAATTACGTTCCTCATGAACTAATTGAATATATTACAAATATTATTAAAAGGAGATTGTAAGAAAAATGTTTTGTAAGAATTGTGGAAAAGAGATTAATGACAAAGCAAAATTTTGCCAATTTTGCGGTGACCAACCAGAAGGCACAAAAAATGAATACGATGATGAGTTGAGAAAATTTCACTATGTAAAACGTGATTATGATCGCAAGGCTTTAAAACAAGAAGCAAAAGACGTCTTAAAAATTGACAATAACCTCCTAATGATGATTGTTGTAATCTTACTAGTTGGTTTAATTGGCGGAGCTGTTTCGGCTACTTTCGTTGGTGTTTTAATTGTCTTTTTATTAGAAGCTTCGATGTTTTGGGTTACTAAAAACCTTTTAATCAACAAAAAAGTTGACTTAAATCTTCTTTATAAACCTCTTAATAATTTCGAGTACGGCTTAAGAATTATTGGTGCTTCTTTAATCGTTAGTGTAATCGTTGGTTTAGGAATGATTTTACTTGTCGTTCCCGGAATTATTTTTGGACTTATGTACTCACAAACCGTTAGAATTATGGCTGATGATAAAAACATTGGCATAGCTGAGGCCATGACCAAGAGTAAGAACATGATGGCAGGGCATAAATGGCAATTATTTGTCTTTTATCTTAGCTTTATCGGTCACTTCTTACTTATGTTAATTACTTTTGGACTATGGGGTTTATACCTTGGGCCATTCTACAATACCGCTAGCACAAACTATTACTTCTATTTGCGGGGCTTAGAAAAGCAACCTCTTGAAGATGTTATAATTGTATAAATATTAATAAAACTAGCCCAAAAGCTAGTTTTATTTTTATGAAAAGAGGGGTTTTTTATAATTCTTCTTTTTTTACTTAAGAGATTCTGCTAATTGTTTACCAAATTCAACAGCTTTAGCTTCTGATTCTTGGGTTGGATTCCATAAATTTTTAAACCCATCATTAACAATATCAAAGCCAGCATCTTCCAAAGCGTTATTCATCATTTTTACGGCCTCACCACTCCAGCCATAGCAGCCAAATGATGCAGCTTTCTTGTTTTTAAATTTTAAGCTTTTCATCAAACCAATAAAGCCGGCCATTGAATGAACCATATCATTACCGACAGTTGGTGAACCAACCACTATTAGTTTTGATCTAAAAACTTCAACAATTAAATCATTTTCATCACAACGAGCCCGATTAAAAACCTTTATTTCTAAGGTTGGATCAGCTTTAGATAAACCTTCGGCAATTCTTTCGGCAATAGCTTTAGTGCCATTCCACATCGTATCATAAATAATCGTCGCCTGATGCTCTTGATAATCATCACACCATTTAGTGTATCTTTCTAAAATAGAGCCTAAGTTTTTGCGCCATATTACGCCATGGCTTGTCGCGATAATATCAATTGGTAAATTAAGTTTTCCGATTTCTTGCAATTTTCTTTTAACAATCGAATTAAAAGGAGTTACGATATTAGCATAATATTTCAGTGCTTCATAATCAAGGGCGCATTGATCAACTAAATCATCAAATAAACGCTCATTAGCAAAATGTTGACCAAAGGCATCATTACTAAACAGAATGTTATCTCCTGTCATATAAGTCGCCATACTGTCAGGCCAATGAATCATTGTCATTTCGACAAATACTAGTTTTTTTCCGTTGCCAATATCTAAACTATCACCAGTCTTTACAACCTTGAAATTCCAATCTTGATGATATTGACCTTTCAAAGATTTAACGGCATTCGACGTACAATAAATTGGTGTATTAGGAATATGTTTCATTAATTCTACTAAAGCACCACTGTGGTCAACTTCACCGTGATTCATAACAATATAATCAATAGCCTTTAAATCTACTTCTGTTTGTAGGTTTTCAACAAATTCCTTAGCATATGGCAACCAAACAGTATCAATTAAAACTGTTTTTTCTTCTTTAATTAAATATGAATTATAAGTAGAGCCTTTGTGTGTTGATAATTCCTCTCCGTGAAATTTCTTTAATTCCCAATCAATTTTACCTACCCAATAAACATTGTTTTTTACTAATTTTTTCATTTTCTTCTCCTTTGTTTTTCTATTATTATCAAGGGAACTGTCATTTCCCTTACTGTTAATCCGGCGTGAGCTGATTTCATAAGAAACTCACCTTCTTTTAAAGTCTCATAACCTAAAGCCTTGTTGGAAGTAGCAACCAGCATATAATCATCAATAAAATCATCAAATTTATAATGCTTAGAACCATAACCAAAATAATGTTGGTCAAGCAGTTCTTCTTTACTTAGTAGCAAAAAGTCATTGACGAGATATTGCGCATATAACTGTAAGAAATCTTTTTCCTTACCTTCTTTTAAAGCAATGTTTTTCGCCCGACTCTCAATCGTTGGGAATTTCTTTAGACAATCTAACATTCCCGGAATCTCATTAAGATAAATCCATTCTACATCAATATGGCCATGATCAGCCATAACTATGACAACCGTATCGGTAAGGTTTTCTAAAAGTTTGCCTAATTCAACTTCAATATCAACAATATCTTGTTTAACCTCTGGGGCCTTAGAGCCAAATTCGTGCATATCATAATCCGGATTAGCGCTATAAGCATAAATATATTTTTGTCCTTCAAGTTGACAAAGATCGTTTATTTGGCCAAACATATCTTTAATATCCCGATAAGCAAGATTATTACATCCAGCAGCAACATGAACTATTGTGTCGGGATGTAGAGCATATAAGCCAACTTGATTATTAGTAACTTGGTTAATCTTTTCATACATCGTTTTATATTGTAAAATGTCTTTACCGCTTCTCTCCCCTAGAGGAATTGCTTCTTTAGTAATACTATCGCGATAAGGAAAAATATCAATACTCCGGGCAAATTCTTTAAAATAGAGACTCCAACCTAACCATCCATGAGCAATCGGCGCAGTTCCTGATTCTAACGATGAGATAGCGGCCACAGTTGTTGAAGGGAAAGTTGAAGAAATAACCGCTTTTTTATGTTGTGATAAAATTCCTTTAGGGCTTAATTCCTGAAGATTTTCGTTTCCTAAACCGTCTAACAGTAATAAAATAATGTTTTTATAGTTTTTCTGCAAGACTTCATCAACTAACGGATTAGTTTTAGAACTACTATCATAACCAAAATTATGCAAGATAGACGCCGTAACATTTAAAATCGAATTATCCCAGTTAGGTCTTTTTGTCCTCATTAGTAAATACCTCTTTACTATTATATTATAAACTTCGATTTAAATCAATTTTATTGCTTTAATTAAATAAATATTGTAAAATATAGAAGTGAAAAGGAAGAAAATATGAAAAGAAAAATAATCGGAATAACTCCTCGCCTTTTGACTGAAGGAGACACTGTAAAACAATTTGCTAATGATTTCTATTTATCAGCCCTAACTAAAAGAGACTTTAATGTAATTATGTTAACATTAGACAATCCCCAATTAGACGAGATTTTAGCCCTATGTGATGGTTTTCTCATTACCGGCGGTAGTGATGTTGATCCAGTATTTTTTAATGAAACTAATGAAGGTTTATCAAAAGGTATAAAACCACAACTTGACCTTATTGACAAGCAAGTTGTTACCTATGCGGCAAGGCACTGCCTGCCCATTCTTGGCATTTGCCGGGGACATCAAACAATTAATGTCTTTTTAGGTGGCTCTCTGTTTCAAGATATTGGTGATGATCACCGCAGTTTAGCCGATGGTCATGAAGTCCATACAATAAAGAATAGACTACTAAATTTCCCGAAAAATATTATTACCAATAGCTATCATCATCAAGCTATTAAAGCCCTGGCCCCCAACATGACAGCTATTGCTTGGCATAAAGATGGAACTATTGAAGCCTTTGTTCATGATGTTTTACCGATAATAGGTATCCAGTGGCATCCAGAAAGGCTGCAAGGTACAGCGCCTAGTGAAATTATTTTTGATAAATTTGCTGAATTAGTTAATAAACGTTAAATTTAAAGACCCCGTTACCAACGGGGCCTTTTTTTAATAGTATGCTATAAATTTTTTAACAAATTTTTTTATTCAATAGCAATGTACTTTTTAGTTTCCAGTTTTGCTGGATCAATCTTTTGCACAACGACATTTAAAACACCATCAGCAAAATTGGCTTTGATTTTTTCTTCATCAATGTCATCGCCTAAATAATAGCTACGCGTAATCGAGCCATAAAATCTTTCGCGTCGTAGATATTTTTCTTGCTTCTCTTCATCAGCAACTGGCTCTTCTGTTTTCTCAACATGGCCTTCAATAGTTAAATAGCCTTTTTCTAAATTAAGTTTAATGTTTTCTTTCGCATAACCTGGCATATTAACTTTAATCTCATAGCCATTCTCCTTTTTGATAACATCAGTTTTCATTAAATCTTGATATCCTCTATTAATTGGAGAATCTTCAAAGAAATCGCGTAGAAAACTGTCGCCTAAAAATCCTAAATCATTTCTCTTTCTTAAATAATTACTCATCTTATTCACCTTTTTACCTTTCTAGTACTATTAACTTAACAAGTACTATCTATATTATAACATAAAAATTAGCACTGTCAAGTGTATAGTGCTAATTAATTGAAAAATATTTAGTTTTTTATGACAATATCACCCGCAAATTGTCATTTTCCTAGTCAATCTACTAGTTCAACAATGCCTGAAGGCGAGCGAAATTTAATATCTGCTACTATTTCTTCAAAGATAATGTCAATAATAGTAACGTTATTGCTATTTTTGTTGCAAGACAATAAATATTTTCCGTCGGAAGATATAATCATATGGCGTGGGTGACGCCCCCCACAAGAAAAACTATGGCTATATTCTAATAAGCCATTTTCTAAGACCTTAAACTTTGCAATTGTATCTTCACCCCGATTGCTGACAAACAAATATTTATAATCAGCAGTAAAAACTAGTGTCGCGCCGTAACTAGTTCCCTGATAATTTGGAATCGTCGATATTCTTTGCCCTATTGTAAAGTCATACATTTTAACAACAATTACTTCATTAGAATACTCCGTAACAATATATAGTAATGATTCATCTTCATTATATCTAGCGTGACGTGG
>DATESD010000161.1:0-2405 GCA_035270985.1 Bacilli bacterium
ATTTATACTATATTTTTATATCAATAATATTTTGCTCTAAACAATAATTTAAAATTTTAAGTTCTTGGACTCTTCTTTCAAAAAATGATTCAGCAAATTCTAAATCATCACCATCAAGTAAATTGGCGAGAATTTGTTCATCTTCTATTTTGTTGATGTGTTTTACTCGATCACTATCGTTCTTCAAATCAATAATGCTGCTTAAGTACTCTATTATTAACATTCTTTGAACGCCTAAATTATAATCAACTTTATCGTTAGCTAAGTTTAAGTTGTCTTTAAACCGGTGATAAAAATTAATAACGTAGTCATCAAAAACCAATTGCTTGCTTTGAATAATGAACTCCGTCAAATAGTAAACAATTAAGTCGAGTAATTTTCCAAACTCAATCGTCTCTTTTACTTTTTTCTTGAACCCTTCAACAGTTATTACCCGTGAAAATCGCAGCTTTCTAACTATTTCTTCAGAAAGCATATCCGCAACTTTTTCTTCTATTTTCGTAATTTGAGCAATAACTTTTATATCATCTTCATCAAGAATTATTTTATCTCTTACCTTTTTCCCCACGAACTTAGTCGCATCAATATCAAAACTATCACTTGTCATATCGAAGGTTTGATTTTTAATTGTATTGATTAAAAAATCATCTTTTTTATATAATAAATCATAGGTGACAATTGATGCAATATTCACAGTTTGACTAGGAACAGTCTGAAAATAATCGTGTTTAAGTAATATTTTCTTGATTGTTTTCTCAATAGTTTCATTACTTGTGGAAACACTGAGAAAATTCTTTGGGACATACGTTGGTAATTCTAAATCGAGATTCTCGGGAAGAATACAAAATTGTGCAATTCCTAATAATGGTTTACCTTTTTCTATTTTCGTAAGGTATTTAATCATCTTCGGCCCAACCATATAAACATCGAGATTATCAATTTCTTCAGCGATAACTTCAAACTCAATTTCTTCTTTAATAGCCTCTAACAAAATATCTTCCCGTGAATTAACAAGATCAGCGTTTTCTTCATAAACTATAGAAAAAATATTATCCATCTCAGCACTTGATATTTCAAAGTACATTTGGTGAAATTGATTACTAACATAATCTTGTTTTATGCGCATATTCCCTCCCTACGAAGCTGTCTTTGCTTTCTTTTTTAAAAGAATTGGTTCCGCACCAGATAAAACAACTTCTTTAGTGATAATACACTTTGTTAAATCTTTTTCTTCGGGAATCCTAAACATAATTTCTAACATTATGTTTTCAATTATTGCTCTTAGTCCTCGCGCTCCTGTCTCTTGACCGTGCGCTTTTTCGGCGATAGCCTTAACAGCTTCCTCGTCAAATTCAAGGGCCACTCCATCCATTTTAAACATTTTTATATATTGTTTTAAAATAGCATTCTTCGGTTCTTTTAATATTTTAACAAGGTCTTCGACTTCTAACAAATCAAGTGAAGCTATAATTGGCAATCTTCCGACTAATTCAGGAATAATTCCATAGTGTTTAATATCTTCGTGAGTAACCTGTTTGTATGCTTCTTTATCGTTTTTGTTATGCAAATCTGTATTTGGATTAAAACCAATTGCTTTTTTACCAATACGATTACTAACAACGTTAGTAATACCTTCAAATGAACCTCCACAAATGAATAATACATTTGTTGTATCAAAGGCAATAAACTCTTGATGAGGATGTTTTCTTCCTCCACCTGGTGGAACATTAGCAACCGTTCCTTCTAATATTTTTAAAAGTGCTTGTTGGACACCTTCGCCAGATACATCTCTCGTAATCGAAGGATTCTCTGATTTTCTGCCTAACTTATCAATCTCATCAATATAAATTATGCCTTTTTGCGCTAGTTCAACATCATAGTCGGCTACTTGTAATAATTTCAATAACACATTTTCAACATCTTCGCCTACATAGCCGGCTTGCGTTAGGCTAGTGGCGTCAGCAATGGCAAAGGGAACTTTAAGAATATGAGCTAAGGTGCGAGCAAATAATGTCTTTCCACTACCCGTTGACCCTAAAAGCAAGATATTGCTTTTCTCAATATCAACATCACTTGCTTCATACAAGTTATTTTGAATTCGCTTGTAGTGATTATAAACAGCAACGGATAAAACTTTTTTCGCATAATGCTGGCCGATTACATATTCGCCTAAGCGCTCATATATTTGCTGAGGTGTTAAGTTCAAAACAAATTTTTGTTTTTCTTCATTATTTTGTTCATCATCTAAGCTATTTTGTTTACTCAAAATATGATAACAAAAATCAACACAGGTATCACAAATGTTACTGTTGTCCCCTTCAATCATGTGTCGCTCTGGTGATTCAGGCAAACCACAAAAAGAACATATCTTTTGCTTCTCTGTTTCATTTATCACTTTCTTCACC
>DATESD010000162.1:0-6119 GCA_035270985.1 Bacilli bacterium
GGGGAAGGCGAAGAGCAAAGCCCAAATATATGCTTTGTTGCCACTAGCCTTGGTTGTCATTTGTTTCTTTATTGCCCCATTGTTTGGTGTTGATGCTAGCGTTAATGGCTTAATTTCTTTAGCATTAGCTGCAATTTATATTATATATTTGTTTTCTATTAAAAAGCGTAGCAAAGAAGGAAATGAACAATTTGCGAAGTGGAAAGCTTTTAAACGTTTCCTAGAAGAATTTAGTATGATGAAAGATTACCCAATGGCAAGTGTTATTGTTTGGGAGCATTACTTAGTGTATGCTACATCGCTAAAGATAGCTGATAAGGTAATGGAGCAATTACGGGTTAAGTTGCCTGAAATAAGCTCTGATGAAGGAACATTCCTATCTAATCGGTATATGTATCCTGGGTTTTATTATGGATATATGTTTGGTAGGATAAACTCATCGGTGTCAGTTGCCCGATCAAATGTTGTTAGTACTATCTCGGCTCACAATACCGCTAGTGGCGGAGGCCGAGGCGGCGGATTTAGTGGAGGATCGTCATTTGGTGGCGGTGGTGGCGGCGCTCGAAGCCGTTAAAATATAAGTAAGAAAGATAAATGGAGGAAGAAAGTATGTTTTTAGCAGCAGGTGTTACATGGATTATAGTAGGATTAGTTGTCTTAGTGTTAGCTGGTTTTGTTATTGCCAATTATAACAAATTAGTTGAGTTAAGGAATAGAGTCAAAAACCAATGGCATCAAATTGATGTTCAATTAAAACGTCGATTTGATATGATTCCGAACTTGGCAGAAACAGTAAAAGGTTTTGCTAAACATGAAGAATCAATTTTTGGCGAGTTTGCAAAAGCAAGAGGATTATATGCTCAAGCTTCACAATCAGGAAGTGTTGGTGAAATGGCCGAGGCGAATAAGGGTCTAACAGGAGCTTTAAGTCGCTTGATGGTTGTTCAAGAACAATATCCAGAATTAAAATCGGATACTCATTTCCAACAAATGATGAAAGATTTAAAAGAAACAGAAGATAAGATTGCTTATCAAAGACAGTTCTATAATGATGTTGTGCAAATCAACAATAATAAAGTAGAAATGTTTCCGGGCAATATTGTCGCTAAAATGTTTGGCTTTAAATCTGCTGAATTCTTTGCATTAACTGAAGAAGGGCAAAGAGAAGCACCGAAAGTATCGTTTTAAAAATAAAAGCATGTGATTATTCACATGCTTTTGATATATAGTTAAGGTTTTTAGGAGGTAAATTATGAACGAATTATTTTATGAAGAAGAATATCCAATAATGGCTTATAGCCTTGACTGCTATGATCAGTTATCGCTAGTCGGCATTTTAGATATATTTCAAAACATTGCCGGATATCACTCAGAATTGTTAGGGATAGGGTTTGATGACCTAAAAAAAATAGGTATTACTTGGTTATTAGTCAGAACAAAATTTGATGTTATTCGGCCCCTAACGCAGCTTAGAAAAGTTAATGTTAAAACGTGGCAAAGTTATAAAGGCCGTGTTGATTACGAAAGAGACTATTTAATTTGTGATGAGGCCGGTGAGGTTTTAGTTAAAGGAACTAGCAAATGGTGCCTTGTTGATATTAAGGCCCGAAAAATAGTCCCCACAACAAAAATAACTGACGATATTACTTATCCAAATAAAAGGAATTATCGTGAGCGATTTGCAAAACTTGAATTTCCCTTGTTTAAAGCCACCGAGGAAAAAACATTTGCAGTTTATCGAAGCCACCTAGATCATAATTTTCATGTTAACAATACTAAGTATGGTGAATTCATTACTAATCTAATCAATTTACCTAGGGGAGTATCAATAAAAAGCTTTTCCATTGATTACATAAAAGAAGTTCGTCTTGATGAAGAGCTAATAATGAAATATGAAAAAAACAATAGTGAATATTTAATTGAAGGATATACAAATAATGAAATAGCAATTAGAAGTTTTTTAGAAATTGAAAAGCGCTAATTGCTTTTTTAAATAAAAAAACCCCTATTAAGGGGAATTATTTACTTGCTTTAACTTCTGTAACTTCTTTACTTCCTTGCTTTTCTAAACGCTTGTTGAAACGTTCAACACGACCAGCAGCTTGAACAAATTTTTGCTGTCCTGTATAGAAAGGATGACAATTAGCACAAGTATCGATACGCATTTCTTTTAAAATAGATCCTGTTTCAAAAGTGTTGCCACAAGAAGTGCAAACAACAGTAACTTTGTTGTATTTTGGATGAATTCCTTTTTTCATAGTTTTACTCCTTCCGCCATAGTTTATGTAACTATAGTAAGTTTCCTTATATATTATATTATAAATGATAATAAAAGTCAATATAAATTGTGCTTTATTGTACGATAACTATTTTATGGGTTTCTAACGGGGGTAATAATGAAAAGGGGTATTTTAAAGAAGGTATAAAGTTATAATAAAACTTTAAAAAGCGAATAAAATAATGTATAATATATATGAGAAAATAAGCTAAGGAGATAATTCATGGACTTACAATTAAAAGATGGTTGGATAGAAGTAATTACTGGCAGCATGTATGCCGGAAAAACAGAAGAGCTCTTGCGGAGAATTAGGCGAATCGAGTATGCAAAAAAAAGTGTCATTGTTTTTAAACCTAAAATTGATGATCGCTATAGTAACTGTGAAGTGGTATCTCACAATAACGGCAGAACGAAGTCGGTTAGCGTTTGTAATGCTGATGATATTTTAGCGTATTTAACTGATCCGTTACCGTACGCCATCGCGGTTGATGAGGTTCAATTTCTTGATGAAAAAATAATTAGTGTTTGTGAGAGATTTGCTAATAAAGGTGTCAGAGTAATAGTAGCAGGCCTAGACCGTAATTTTCGCGGTGAACCGTTTGCCGTAATGCCGGAGTTATTAGCCAGAGCTGAATATGTAACTAAATTAGCGGCTATTTGTAGCGTTTGTGGAGCGCCAGCAACAAGGACACAGCGTTTGATTAACGGGAGACCGGCTAACTATAGTGACCCGATAATTCTAATTGGTGCTAAAGAACAATATGAAGCCCGCTGTCGCCATTGCCATTTAGTCCCTGGGAAAAATGATGATTAAAAATGATGAGTACTATATGGGGATTGCCCTTCTTGAAGCTAAAAAAGCTTTCTTAAAAGATGAAGTTCCTGTTGGTGCGGTTATTGTTTACCAGAACAAGATTATTGCTCGGGGTCATAATCTCCGGGAAACGAAAAACAGTGTTTTTGGGCATGCGGAGATAAATGTTATTGCTAAAGCAACAAAAAAACTAAAGCAAAAATTTTTAGAGGATTGTATCATGTATGTTACCTTAGAACCGTGCTTGATGTGTGCCGGTGCAATCCAGGCCGCCAGAATAAAAAAAGTAATATATGGAGCGAAAGAACCAAAATTTGGCTGTCTCGAAAGTCTAGGGAATGTTTATCAAACATTTAAAGGAAATCACGATGTCGAGTTTGCTGGAGGATTGTTAGAAGAAGTTGCGTCACAAATGATGAAAGATTTTTTTAAAACAATAAGAGAAAAAAAGCTGTGATATTACCTTACTAAAGTCAAACATTAATGGTATAATGTGTGGGGTATAAATCTCGCTTTAAGTACCCATATTCAATATTAAGCGGTGAATCAGGTCAGATCGTGATTGAAGCAGCCTTAAACTTAACTTAGTATGTGAGTGTGGGTACTTAAAGCTAGATTAATATGAAAAGTGAAAGCTCTTATGATAAGAGCTTTTTATTTTAGGAGATAAGTTATGTTTAAAATTGGCAATGTTGAAATAAAGAATGCTATCGTTTTAGCACCGCTAGCGGGGTATACTAATCAAGCCTACCGAAAAATAATTAAGGAGTTTGGTGCTGGCTTAGTTTATACGGAAATGATAAGCGCTAAAGGTTTAATTTATGAAAATGATAAGACGTGGGAATTAACAGAAGTTAGCGACTATGAACATCCGATTGCGCTCCAATTATTTGGTGGTAGTGCGGAAGACTTAGTCAAAGCGGCAATCATGATTGATCAAAGATCTAAAGCTGATATTATCGATATCAATATGGGGTGTCCAGTAAAAAAAGTGATTAAGGCGGATTCCGGCGTAAAAATGATGCTGGATATAAACAAAGCTGCTAGTATTGTGGCACAAGTTGTCAAGGCGGTTACAAAACCAGTTAGCGTTAAAATACGGGCCGGTTGGGATCAAAAAACTATTAACTGCCGGGAATTTGCTCAAGCGATGGAAAAAGCGGGAGCGGCAATGATAACTATTCATGGCCGAACTAAAAGTGATTTATACGGTGGTCAAGTAAATTTAGACTATATTAAAATGGTCAAAGATAGTGTTAAGATTCCCGTGATTGGTAATGGTGATATAAGATCCATTAAAGATGCCTTAAAAATGATAGAGTATACAAAGGTTGATGGAATCATGGTTGGTCGAGGAACTTTTGGTAATCCGTGGTTGATACGGGATTTGGTTGATTATTTTTCGGGAAAAACAACAGAAGCTTTACCAACAAAGGCTGAAAAAATTGCAATGATTAGGAAACACTTCAACGAGTTATTGGCGATAAAAGTTGAAAAAATAGCAGTTTTGGAAATGAGAACTTTAGCGGCCTGGTATGTAAAAGGATTTAGTTACGGCAAGGAATTCAAACAAAAATTAGTTAATATTAACACAAAAGAAGCAATGAATTTATTAATAGATGAATTAGAAAAAAGTATAAACGAGGAATAATAAAATGAAAACTAAATCAATGCATGTTAAAGATAATGTTTTGTATATGGGGGAAAAGAATTTAGTCGAACTAGCTAGAGAATATGGCACTCCCTTGTATGTTTATGATGAAATTGGAATTAATGATAAAATTGAAAAATTTAAAAACAATTTTCGGAGTGATAAATTTGAGTGTGAAATAGTATATGCCTCGAAAGCTTTTGTTGCTCCTTACTTGTGTAAGATACTGGCAAAAAATGGTTTTAGTATTGACTCAGTAAGTGAAGGGGATCTATATTTAATTAAGAAGAGTGGTTTTCCGATGAACAAGGTTATTGCTCATGGTAATAATAAGTTAACGAATGAATTAACCATGGCGCTAGACTATGGCATTGAGTATTTAGTAGTTGACAACTCAACTGAATTATTGAAGTTGGAGTATCTTGCCAGCCGCAAACAAAAAAAACTAAAAACATTAGTTAGAATAAATCCCGGAATTTCGGCGCATACTCATGCTTATATTGAAACCTCGCAGCTAAGTTCTAAATTCGGAGAATCAATATACGCAACTGACATTCTTGAACAAATGGTTGAAGTCTATCGTAATTCAAAATACTTAAGTCTCGAAGGATTCCACGTTCATATTGGTTCACAAATAAATAATCCCGATAGTTTCTTATTAGCTGTAAAGACGATGTGCCAGTTTATGCGTGATTTCTCTTTAAAAACGGGATTGAAATTTCGCACCTTAGATATCGGTGGCGGCTTTGCCATCAAATACCTAGATGATGACGTTGAAATCGATTTACCAAAAACACTACAAGCGATTGTTAAAGCAGTCGAAGATGAAAACGAAAAATCACCGGTTAAGATTGAAAAATTAATGATTGAACCAGGTAGATCGCTAGTTGGCGATTCAGGAGTTACGCTATATACCTGTGGCAGCAAAAAAACAACTTTTAGTGGTAAAAAATATATTTTTATCGACGGTGGCATGGCTGACAATATTCGCCCCGCCTTATATCAAGCTAAGTACGCTGTTGATATCGTTAGCCGCATGGTATCACCCACAAAAGAAAAATATGATGTTGTTGGTAAATGTTGTGAAAGTGGTGACATCATTGCCACTGACACTATGGTTGGTGAAGTTAACAAGGGCGATGTAATGGTTGTTTATTCAACGGGGGCCTATTGTTATTCGATGTCGATGAATTACAATAGTCTAATGAGAGGGGCCGTTGTTTTTGTCAATGGCGATAAAGTTACGACAGCAATAAGAAGACAGAGTTTTGAACACATGTTTGAAACATGTGTTTATGAGGAGAAAGATATGAAAATATTTGATATTCATAGCGATATGCTATACGATCTAAACAAACAAAGTTTAGCGGGGAATG
>DATESD010000163.1:0-12212 GCA_035270985.1 Bacilli bacterium
AGTGGCAAAGATTAAATATCCATTGACTTCGTCCTCAGGAACATTAACAACAGCCGCTAGTTTTTCTTCTTCATCAAAATTGAGAATGTTGACAATTGGCAAACCTTTGGCGATTCGACTAGATGTTGGAATTTGGAAGGCTTTCAAGCGATAGATTTTTCCAAAATTACTAAAAAATAATAATATATCATGCGTTGATGTAAATAAAACTCTTTCAACGTAATCGGTATCACCTATTTTTGCCCCCGTAATACCTTTACCACCGCGGTTTTGAGCGCGATATGTATCTACAGTCATTCTTTTTACGTATCCTTTATTCGTAACCGTGATAATAACGTCTTCGATTGGGATCAAATCAGCATCTTCAATTACTAAGTCATCACTTAGACTTATTTCACTATTACGTGCATCGCCGAATTTTTCTTTTATTTCTGATAATTCGCCAATAATAATCTCTAATTTCTTGCCATGGCTCTTTAAGATTTCTTTGTATTCAATGATTTCTTTCTTTAGAGAAGCTAATTCTTCTTTTATCTTGTCAATTTCTAAGCCGGTTAAGCGTTGTAATTTCATATCAAGAATTGCTTTGGCTTGTATTTCCGTTAGATTAAATGTCTCCATCAAACCATTAATAGCTTCTTCCGTCGTTTTTGAACGTTTAATAAGCTGAATAACGGCATCAATATTGCCTAAAGCGACTAGCAGTCCTTCTAAAATATGCGCTCTTGCTTCCGCTTTTTCTAAATCATATTGCGTTCTTCTTGTAACAACTTCGATTTGATGTTCTAAATAGCATTCTAGCACTTCTTTTAAATTAAGTACTTTTGGTTGTCCTTTGACTAATGCTAAAATATTAATCCCAAAAGTTGATTGTAATTGAGTGTGTTTATATAAATTGTTTAAAACAACGTTAGCGTTAGCATCGCGGCGTAATTCTAAGACAATTCGCATGCCTTTACGCGTTGATTCATCTTGTAATCCTGTAATTCCTTCAATTATCTTCGAGTTAACAGCGATAGCAATTCGTTCCATCAATTTTGTTTTATTAACTTGATAAGGAATCTCAGTGATAATTATTTCTTTTTTGCCATTGTCTAGTTCTTTGATTTCGCATTTAGCCCGAACAGTTATTGCGCCATTACCGGTCATATATGCTTTTCTCACCTGGCTAAGGCCCATAATACAGCCACCAGTCGGAAAATCAGGACCTTTAATGTGAGTCATTAAACCTTCAATTGAAATGTCCGGATTTTTTATTAATGCAAAAATACCATCAACAACTTCCGTTAAATTATGCGGAGGAATATTAGTTGCCATACCAACCGCTATTCCGGTTGCTCCGTTTACTAGTATATTAGGAAACCGACACGGCAAAACATTTGGTTCTCGTTCGCTTCCATCATAGTTGTTTTGAAAATCAACAGTGTTTTTGTTTAAGTCGCGCAGAAGTTCCATTGCAATTTTGCTCATTCTCGCTTCTGTATAACGCATTGCCGCCGCACCATCACCATCGATAGAGCCAAAATTTCCTTGGCCATCCACAAGCGGGTACCGATAACTAAAACTTTGCGCCATTCGCACCATTGAATCATAAATCGCTGAATCACCATGTGGATGATATTTACCCATTACATCACCGACAATACGCGCTGACTTTTTATAGGCTTTATCGGATGCAACCCCTAATTCTTCCATAGCATATAAAATGCGGCGGTGAACTGGTTTCATTCCATCACGAACATCTGGCAAAGCTCGAGCAACAATAACACTCATCGCATAACTTAAGAACGATGTTTTCATCTCTTTAGCCAAATCTATCTCTTTAACTCCACCTAAATGGTGTCCATCAACAAATTGGTCTATTATTTCAACATCTTCTACTTTTTCAACTTCACTGTCTATTTCAGTCTCTAAAAGATTTTTATTGTTATCTTTTTCCACTTACTTCACCACCTATACATCTAAATTCTGAACATAAACCGCATTTTCTTCAATGAAGTCTCTTCTTGGCTTAACGTCATCACCCATTAACATGCTGAATATTGTATCAGCTTCGATAGCATCGTCTACCGATACTTGCAACAAAGTTCTTGCTGCGGGATCCATCGTTGTGTCCCATAGTTGCTCATCATTCATTTCACCTAAACCCTTATAGCGTTGAATATTAGGTTTTGATGATTTAGGAAACGTTTCAAGAATCTTTTGTAATTCTAAATCGCTATACGCATATTCTAATCTTTTTCCTAGTGCTATTTTGTATAACGGTGGTTGAGCAATGTAAATATATCCTTTTTCTACCAAAGGTCGCATAAAACGATAAAAGAACGTTAATAATAATGTTCTTATATGCGCTCCATCGACGTCGGCATCGGTCATAATGACAATTTTATGGTAACGAGCATGGTCTATATTAAAATCATCGCCGATTCCCGTTCCAAAAGCTTGGATCATTGAAATTATTTCTTTATTTCCTAAAACTTTATCTAATCGAGATTTTTCAACATTTAAAACTTTTCCTCTTAACGGCAGAATCGCTTGGAACTCGCTATCACGCCCGCCTTTAGCACTACCACCTGCTGAATCACCCTCGACAATGTAAATCTCACAAAGTTTTGGATCTTTCGAACGGCAGTCAGCTAACTTAGTTGCAAAACCAAGAGTTTCTAGTGGCGTTTTTCTTCGCGTTGCTTCTCTTGCTTTTTTTGCGGCAATCCTGGCTCTAGAAGCCATTAACGCTTGTTCAATGATATTTTTAGCTGTTGCTGGGTTTTCTTTCAAAAAAGCATCTAAACCATCAGACAAAATTTGGGAAGTTATTCTTCTAACCTCTGTATTACCTAATTTTGCCTTTGTTTGTCCTTCAAATTGAGGATTAGGATGACGGCAACTAATAATAGTTGTTAATCCTTCACGAACGTCATCTCCCGTAAGCCCTTCATCTTTTCTAAATATATTGGCAGCTTTACCATAAGTATTTAAAATTCTTGTTAGACTAGTCCTAAATCCCTCTTCGTGAGTACCTCCCTCAGGAGTATAAATATTATTAATAAAGGAATAAATATTACTTGTATACTCTTCGGTGTATTGCATTGCTATTTCGATTTCTATATCTTCTACTTTTCGGCTAACATAGATAATATTGCTATGTATAACGTTTTTGCTTTTATTTAAGTACTGAACATACTCAACAATTCCACCTTCATAGCAGTAAGTAACGTTTTTAGGACGGTCAGGATTGCGGGTATCTCTTAAAGTAAGACGCAGTGATTTATTCAAAAAGGCACATTGTTGGATTCTTACTCGCAACGTTTCATAATCATATTCGACCGTTTCTTCAAAAATTGTGCTGTCTGGCCTAAAAGTAACTCTTGTTCCGTGTTCTTCAGTCGTTCCGACTTCCTTTAAAGCGTATAATCGCTTTCCTTTAGAATATTCTTGTTCATACTTTTTGCCATCTTTACAAATTTCAACTTTTAAAGACGAGCTTAAAGCATTGACAACACTCGCACCAACACCATGAAGGCCTCCTGAGACCTTATATGAAGAGCCATCGAACTTTCCTCCGGCGTGAAGAATTGTAAAAACAGCTTCTGCTGCTGATTCTCCCGTCTTTTTATGGATTTCAATCGGTATGCCTCGCCCATCATCAGCAACTGTAATGAAATTGTCAGGAAGAATGTCAACTTCAATATGTGTACAGTATCCTGCTAAGGATTCATCTATTGAATTATCTACTATTTCCCAAACTAAATGATGAAGTCCTCGGGGACCAGTTGAACCTATGTACATACTAGGTCGC
Organism: Bacilli bacterium; assembly: GCA_035270985.1. Lineage (GTDB taxonomy): Bacteria > Bacillota_I > Bacilli_A > ML615J-28 > CAG-698 > JAAYBG01. The sequence goes on from DATESD010000163.1 coordinate 3,800, forward strand.
TTTCTAACCGCCTCTAAGCCTTCTAATATTTGAATATCCGACCCACCATATACTTTTGTTTCTTTTATAACTTGTTTTTCTTCCATTTTATTCCCCACTAACTTCTATTCGTATTATTTTACTGTCATTTAAGATTTTTTTTGATAAATTATCGATAGTTGTTGTTGTAATGAAGATTTGATCTTCAAAATTCAACAATTCCAAAACTCTATTTTGTCTATCTATATCTAATTCGCCAAAAACATCATCAAGAATAACGATTATTTGTTGCTTTTGTGCTTTAATCAAATCCGCTAATCCTAGTTTAATCGATAAAGCAACCGTTTTTTGCTGCCCTTGCGATGCATACTTACTCGCATCATTATCGTTTATCATTATCGTGAAATCATCGCGATGAGGCCCCCAATTAGTCGTTTTAGTCATTTTATCGATCTTTTTTTTACTTTCGCAATCTCTTAACAAGTTTTCCACATTACTACTAGGGTTATACACAATTTTTGCTGCTTCTTTTTCGCCACTAATATAATCACATTTACCGAAAAGGTGTTTATTCAAGCTCTCAACGAATTCTTTTCTTGATTCTATTATCACTTTTGCTTCACCAATCATCGCGTTTGTTATTATCGCAAGCAGATGATCATCGTATCCTTGCTTTTCTCCAAATAATTTTAACACTTCGTTCCTTTGTTTTAGTAGTTTCCGATAATTTATTAAGCTTTTTAAATACTTTTTGCTTATTTGTCCTATATTTACATCAAGGAACCGCCGCCGTAACATCGGAGCTCCATTAACAATCCCCAAATCCTCCGGACAAAACATAACAATACTGAAGTAACCTAAATATTTGCTTAATGTTGGTTCAATCTTATTATTCTTGGTTATTCTTTTACCTTTATCTGTTAATGATAGGATAACCTCGTCATTTTCATTGTTATTATTGAACGTTCCTTTTATCACAGCATATTCCTCGCTGCTTTTAATCATTTCATTGTCATTTGCTGCTTTATGCGACTTAGTAAGGCCTAAACAGTAAATAGCTTCCACCAAACTAGTCTTGCCAACAGCGTTGTTTCCCACAATAATATTAATATGGGGAACAAATTGTGCCGAATACGACTCGTAGCAGCGAAAATTCGTCAGTTTTATCTCTTTAAGATAAAACATTTTCTTTTTCCACAATAAATTTTTCGCTAGCTATCTGAATTACAAAGCCATCGTAAAGCTTTCGTCCTCGTCTTTGCTCTTCTTCGCCGTTAACCAAGACCTTTTCTTCACTTAAAAAGGCTTTTGCTTGAGCCCCACTACCAATTATCCCCACATATTTTAAAAACTGTCCTAGACAAATATAATCTGTTGTTATTGCTATTTTCTTCATAGTTCTTCCTTCTTATTAATATACTTATTATACCATAAAAAGTTGTTTTTTGCTAGTGTTTTTTTATCTTTTTTTGGGACTTTTGATTTTTCGCCTATTTTATCGCCTGTAGTCGATTTTTTCGTCTCTTGTTTCTCTAAACCTGATTCTCTATAAAAAAAGCGAAAATAAAGCAAATTTTAAACTTTGCCTTTTTTCGCTAACTTTTTGCCTCATTTTTGGCTTTTATTGCAGGTTTCCTTGTTTAAACTTAATTTTTCCCTTTTTCTGTTTTGAATAACAAAGGTTACAAATATGTTTATATGGCTATATGTATATATTTATTGCTTTTCGTGATCTACTTGCTTCCCCCACAAAAAAAGCGCTGTTTATTCAAAAAACATAAAATATATATGTATTTACTTATATATTTATATCTCGTTGACCATCTTGTTTGCTTTGGGTCTTCCTTCCTTTATAATAACGATATTGTTTTATGTATATACTTATTTATGTCTACCATTAGTCTTTTGAAATTGATATTTTCTTGCTTTTCCTAAAAAGGCGATCTTTTTCCCCGCCATTTCTATATAATAATTGCTTATCTAAAGAAAAAGGTCTAAACTTGTTCCTTATTTATTTGTTGTTCTGTTTTTCTTCGGTACAGGTAAGCAGATATCTTTATATACGTATTTATGGTCATCATCTTTTTAATCTTTATAACTATATCTTTAGCAATTTTTATTTTATTGCTTTAAAAGGCGTGGCTTGCATCCTTAGATTAAGAAGATTGAATTTTTCTTCCCCGCTTTTATCGCAAAGTTATCGCTTTCGCCTTTTCTTGGAAAACAATATATACATATTTATGTATATACATTCTATATCCCTTTGCATTTTCGGCTTTATCCAGGCAAAGGCCGCTTTATTTTATTAAAAACAGAGGTTTTATTTTTTTGTTTCGGGAAACATATGCTCACATATGGATGTTTAGCTTATGAATCTTCTTTTTGAGCAACCTTTTCATCATTTCTACTAACTTAGCCTCTTTATAATGTCAGGCATAAATACTCATTTATGTATATACATATAGACTGCTACTTTTGATCCAACAATTTAAAATTTTTCTTCTCATTTTTACTTTTTTAGAAGCAAAAAGAGAGGTTTTCTCTTTTTCTCGGAGCAATCTATACATATATATGTATTTATGCCACTCTTTATTTGCTCAAAACATTTTTACCTGTTTTATTACACCCTCTTTAATCTTTCTGCTGTTTCCTTTTTCCACCAACAACGGTTAATAATCTAATGTGTGGCTTTTATGTTTTTTTTAACAAAACAAAGGATGATCCAAACAGTAAAAAACCTTAGATAAATATTTACATAAATACGTATATAGTGTTGCTTTATCACTTTTATTATTGTATAATAATACAGTAAATATAAACCTTTAAGAAAAGGTAAACAGTTTGTATAATAGTTTTTAATTTTTATGGATGAAAACTATTTTTACAAAAGTTGTTTTCCACCCGCACAAATACTTATATGCCTATATATTTACGTATGTATATACTTATTTACTTGTTTATTTTTTTATTTATTTGCTTATATGTTTATTTATTACAGTTTTTCGACCTTGAGCTGCATAAAAAGCTACAAAATCAGTTTTAACCCTTTTTTTTACCAAGATTTAGCCCCCCGAATTTTTTGCTTGTTGTTTCCAAACGTACCCCCCTAATATCTTTACCTATTTCTATGTAAAATCGATTTAAAGCGAATTTAAGAGCGTTTTAAAGGGGTTGTGTTTCTAGTTTCAAACTTAAGTGTTTTAGGGAAGAGCTTTTTCTTGTTTTATGAAGTTTTTTATCTTAGTTGGCTTGGTTTTGATCGGTTGCAAACTTTATTATCGCCACTAACTTAGGGTAAAAAGCTGCTGTTAGGCGTACATACGTATAAACTTATATATGTATGTGTGTATTTGTGTGCTTATGTTTTTATGTGTTTATTTATATATTTATGATAAGGAGGATTACCAAATGAACAGATCATCATTCCCGTTTCAAAAACGAGAAAACCCGTTAACTCCTACCACCAAGCAGAATCGTTCTACTGAGAAAGAAAAGTATACAGCTGTTATGGAAAAGGATTTACGAGTTAGAGTAAAAATTGCTGCCGTGAAAAAGAGTTTACAATTTTCTCAATACATCGAGGAAGCAGTTCTTGAGAAATTAGAAAGAGAGGGCCTATAATGTCTGTGATTTCTATTTTTTGTAAGAAGGGTGGAGTTGGCAAGAGTACCTTCATTGGATTCTTAGCCCATTACTATTCTACCTTAAATAAAAAAGTTTTGATTATCAGTGCCGATGATCAAAACAGCATTTTCAAAATTTTCGGCATTGAAGACAAAATTTTTGATACTAATGATAATTATTTAGAGTTTTGGCTAGCAGGGCATGCTGAAATAGGCGATATCCTCATTGAAGCTAGGGAAAACCTATATTTAATCAAAACTTTAAACACTGATAAACTATCTATGAAACTAACTTTGGAGCGCAGCCAAGAAAAAGTAATAAGAAAACTTGTTTCTGACTGTAGTAACTACTTTGACTATATTTTTGTTGATTTCCCCCCATCAAGTAATCGACTAACTGAGGTGCTGTTGGAGTTTAGCAAACATATCATGATTGTTGTTGGTCTTGACAGCCTTGGTTTAGGTGGCTTTTTTAATACCATTCAATATTTTATCGATAATGACATAGATTTATCAAAGATTAAGTATGTTGTTCCTAACGGGTATAGCAAAAACCGTCGAGCTCCGCGGATTTCTCTAGAGAAACTGCAAGAGCAAGCAAAGGAGTTTACCAAAGATGCAATTATTCTTCCTGCTTTGCAAGAGAAGGCTGTCATCAAAAATCTCCAAGCTGATGGAATTAGCGTTTTTGATATCACAACGTTAGATCGTTATGATCAAGCTAACAAAGATTCGTTGCAAGAAGATCTTTTAGAATTATTCAAACTTATAGATTTAGAATAAAAAAAAGCCGTTAGGCTCTTTTTTTATGTTATGACACTCTAACTGGTAAAATTAACTGCGTTAGATTGCGATCAAACTCTCCAGTAATAATAAACGGTCTTACTTCTCCAGTAAAATGAACTATTATTTCTGTTGAATCAAACGATTTTATTGCTTCTAAGAAGTATTTAGAGCTAAACGCTATTTGGAACGGAACAACGTTTGTGCACTCAATAGGGTTAAGTTCTTCTTGTGCAGCACCTATTTCGTTGGTGATTGAAGCTATTTCTACAGTTTTATCGCTATTCAGTGTCAGTTTTATAATATTTGAAGAATCCATGTTAGTAAAAACTGCGGCTCTTTCTATTGCTGAAATTAACTCGTTTTTATTAAACTTTATACTTGTTAAAAAGTCAGTAGGGATTAAACTGTTAGTGTTAGGGAAGGTTCCATCAATTAAACGTGTTTGATATAACAAGTTCTTATATTTAAACAGCGCTTTAGTGTGACTAATGTGGATTTCAACAAGAGTTTCACCTTCGTCAATGATCTTGTTTAATTCATCTAAGCTCTTTCCGGGAATTACAACCTTTATTTCCGGATAAACAACATCGAATTTTATTTGCTTTTTAGCTAATCGGTAACTATCTGTTGAAACAACCTCAAGCAAGTTCCCTTGCGTTGCAACAGAGACTCCTGTTAGAATAACTCTTGATTCCGATAAAGAAACAGCAAATGTTGTTTTTCTAATTATTTGTTTAAGGTTTATCGCATCTAGTGTTATGAAAGTTGCTGAATCTGCAAAGGAAATTAACGGATAATCCTCTTTCGACAAGACATTTAATGTAAAGTTACTTTTATCAGCTAAAATTTTAATTGCGTTATCTTCAAATGATTCAAAATAGATTTCTTTAGCTTCTGTTTTCTTTACTAGTTCGATTAAATACTTACCTGGAGCAACAAATGTTCCTTCTTCTTCTATTTTTAAATGCTTTTTATCATCAATACGGGCTTGGATAGAAATTTCATTGTTTGATGCCGTCAATAAAATCTTGTTGTCTCCTACCTCAATTTTAATTCCTGTTAGAACAGGCATTTGTGCTTTGGTCGATAAAGCTTTGTTAAGAGAAGTTAAGTTCTGTAACAGTAGATCTCTATTAATTGTAAAAATCATAAAAGGCTCCTTTATTATTATATTTTTTTTATTTTTATTATTAAGGGTGTTGATATGTTGATAACTATTTATTTATCGATGTTTTTAAGTAATATTTCAATGTCGTTCTTCACTAAAGGATCGTTTTCTTGTAAGAAAAGGATTTTATCTATTCCATAAGAGACTGTAGCATGATCCCTGTTCCCAAAAGCTTCGCCAATAGTTTTTAAATGAATTTTAAACTTATCTCGGAGAATAAACATCGCAATATGACGAGCGTAGACTATTTTTTGTTTTCTGGACTGAGAATTCAAGTCAAAAACTGAAAGTTTGAAGTAACTAGCGATTATATCTTTGGTTTGATCAATCACTTTCGAGGAAGAAGAGACATATTTAACATCTTTTTCATTGGGAAGGATTTTTTCAAGAGCTACAAACATATTTTCGACAGTGAAAGGGATATTTAAACAAATACAATAAGTAACAAAACCTCTTAAGGCCCCTTCTAAGTCCCGAATATTATTAGGAAAAAAGTCAGCCAGTGTTTCAAGAACTTCAATAGGGACATCGCTAGGGTCTTTTATTAGTGTAGAAAGCTTGCTTTTTAAGATATTTACTCTTAAACTCTTATCGGGATGTTTGATATCTACAGAAAGACCCCAATTAAACCTCGATCTAAGTCTAGGCATAATATCTGTTAATTCGTTTGCAGGTTTATCTGAAGTTATAACAAGTTGTTTATTTAAACCGATGAGATGTTCAAAAACCTTAAAAAACTCTTCTTGAGACCACTTTTTTGATTGCAAAAACTGAATATCGTCAATTAGCAGAACATCTACATCACGATATTTAGAGTAAAAAGCTTCAATTCTCTCAACAGTATCGCCAGAGCCCTTCTTTTTGTTTGTTGCAAGAAAATAATCTTCAGCAAACTTTTGACTACTAACATAAAGAATTTTAGAATCAATTTTATTGTCAAGGATATAGTTTCCGATCGCTGACATAAGATGGGTCTTTCCGAGACCAACATCGCCAAAAATATACAAAGGATTATACATTTTTTCTGCAGACTCTGCGGATTCCGCGGTTTTCATTGCAGAAATGAAGGCAAAACGATTACTTTCACCAACTTCAAAGGTATTAAAAGTATATGTAGGCGATAAAGTACGATTGGCGTTGCTTAATTCTGGAGTTTGAAAAGGCTCTTTGGATTGTTCTTCCAATTCTTTTTCAACATCTACTGAGGTTATGAATTTAAATTTCACAAGGTCATCAGAAATTTTAGCGACTAATTTATTAAGTTTTTCAACATAGAATTTCTCAATTCTGAACTTATCAAAGGAACGAGCAACGGGAATATAGATGTATCCACCTTCTGCTTTATAAATTTCGGTTAATTCAGCAAATAACGAATTAAAATCATCCTCATTTATTTCTTCTTTAAGCATATTGAGAGTTTCCTGCCACAAGGTGATAGCACCGCGCATAAAAAAACCCCTCTCATTAAATGTATACCTAAATAATAACACAAAAGGGAATAATAATAAACATAAAAAGGAAAAAACTTTTCCACATATTAACTGTGGAAAAAAAGTGGAATAAAAAAGCATGTTTTCCCTGAATTATCCGAAAGTTAATATGTGGAGAGAACAATTTCTAAATACTATATATATAGAAAGGGCAATTAACAAAAAAAAAAACATATTGCAAAAAAAATATTTTATGGTAAAATATTATCAGTATTCAAATTATATAGAATGGAGGCAGTAAACAAGTGTTTACTGATTATTTAAAATGGAAAATAGAAAAGTAAAAAAAGAAATGAAAAACAAACAAAGTTGGGGGATTTTAACTTTTCCTAGCAAAGTAAATAACATCACGATAATTTTAATTGTCGTTGCTTATGCAATCATTGCTTTTTGGGCATTGTTTAGTTTTTTTCCAAAATACAATTATGTTGTTGTTCCCGAATATGAGCATGTTAATTATAATTATGAAATAGATCCATATATTAAGTCGACGAATACAATTACGCAAAACGTACAAGGTGTAATTGCAATAAAGCACTCTTATACAGCATATATTTATAATAATTACTCAACAGGACTGAATAATGTTAGATTCCAGTTTAGTGGCTTAACAAATACGGGAACAATGGATTATATTTCCGGAATTGATTACTGGAGTTCAACAAGCGCCCCAACAATACACACGATGATGAGCAATGAATCTGTTAGCGGTGATGGATACCAAAAGCTTTTTGGTAAAATTCAATATAATTATAATAAAAGCGAAGATGAGACAGTAAAAAGAACCTTAACTTTCGCTGAGGAAATAATTAAATTAAACAAGAGTGAACTAAACAGCAAAAAATTCACTGATGTGACATTTATAACAGGAACGTTTAATTTTTCCGTTAGAGCTAATGAACCAATAAGTGATCCTAGTAATTATACAATTACTAATACAGTAAACTTTGTTAATTCAAGCAGCCCTTTTCATTTTGATTATCAGGCGTTCATTGTTACTAGCGATAAAGAGATTTTCCCGATCGGCGGATTATATAATTATTATTATTTCACTACTGTTGAAACATCCGTTGCAATCACAAGTAAAGTGAATAAAACAATTGATATCGAATATATATACGTAAAGGGATATTATACCGATAAAAACAATATAACAACGGATATTTTGTATAAAGTTAAGTTTGATAGTCTATTAGCATAAAAATAAAAAAGTGATTGACTTAGATAACTCATTGTAGTATAATGTACAAGCATGATTTAGTATAGGAGGTGCTCTCTATGAAAAGAACATACCAACCAAACAAAAGAAAACACGCAAAGACCCATGGTTTTCGCGCTCGTATGGCAACTGTTGGCGGGAGAAATGT
>DATESD010000164.1:0-2681 GCA_035270985.1 Bacilli bacterium
TAGAAGTTGCCGAAAACTTCGCCCAATCTAAATTACTTTACCCCAATGATTTCTTTGCGAAAGCATATAAAATAGATTTGCTGGAAGGTGAAGATGTTATCAGTAGTTTTAGACCACTTGATAATCAAACATCAGTAATTATTCCTAACCTTAATGCTGGAGTTTATCAGAAGAACTATAAAGTTAATGTTTATTTCCGTGACGGCCAAATGGCAACAAAAGATTTAGAGATAACTAATCCTCACGCTGTCTTTGGAACAATTGATAATGTGAGAGTATCTGGTAAAAACTTAATTTGGAATAGTCAAATTGATAATGCGATGTTACAAAAAATAGTTGTCTCGGCTAACGGAATACCGTTAGGTGAAGTTAGTCCGACAACGAAAGAAATATCTCTAGAAAGTTTAAATGATAAGCAAGTAAACAATATCATCTTTTCCGCTCTAGACGCGGAAGGGAATGTACTATTTACAACTTCCTTAACTTATGGGGAAGAGTATATTCCGTATTCTGTTAGTTTTACCGATGATAATGCTCAGTTAGAAGTTGGCGAAGATAAGACTTTGCAAGTTACTGTACTTCCTAATCTGGATGTTACTTTAGTCTTTACATCTAGTGATAGTAGTATTGTTAGAATTGATGAGGGGAAGATTATCGCTGTTAAGGCTGGTGAGGCAATAATAACTGTGACAGTAACTGATCATCCTGAAGCAACGGATACATTAGCTGTAAAAGTAGTAAAGGTGGAAGAGGAAGTTGTTGAACCAACTGAACCAGTAGATCCAGTTGAACCAGTTGAACCGGAAACGCCAGTTAAAGAAACCGGCTGTAAGTCGGCAATGAGTTTGTGGTATTTGTTAATACCATTAGGCTTAGTTATCCTTCGTAAAAAGAAATATTAATTATTGGAGTGTTTAATGCATATTTTATGGGTTAAACACTCTTTTTTTTAGAAAACGTTTTTTAGCCCTTGAAAAAATTACAATTAGCAGTATAATATAAATATATATTATAGAAAGGAATTGTCGTATGCAATTGTTTGTAACAGTATTAGTCAAAGGTGAGTATATGCATGATATACTTAAAAAACTATCGGACAATAATTTTCATGGTAGCGTATTACCTACTATGAGTATTAAAGATGCTTTACTAAATTCTAACATTGATGAAGGACCTGTTTTTGGAGGATTATCACGAGTAGTAAATTATACTCAAGATTCACGACCAATGTTATTCATTGTAGTTAAAGATGATGAAGAAGTTAAGACGCTAGGAAGACTTGTTAATGAGGCTACTAACGGAATAGCTGATAAAGGTTTTATGTACTCTGTTCCAGTTGATTTTGCAGAGGGCATTTAGATAGGATAAATTATGAATCTATTATTGATGTTAACTATCGCTTTAATAGCGGGGTTACTTTCTACAAGACTAATGAAATTAGTCAAACTACCAAATGTAACAGGATATTTACTGGTCGGTCTCTTAATTGGACCACACTGCATTAATATTATGGGCGAAGCAGACGTTGCCTCAATGTCTTTATTAATAGAAGTAGCCTTAGGATTCATTGCCTTTTCGATTGGTGGTGAATTTAAACTAGATAATTTAAAGAAGATAGGCAAGAATGTTTTTGTGATAACTTTCTTGCAAGCTTTTCTCGCGTTAATGTTTGTTGATCTTTTCTTAATAATTCTTGGCTTAATTCAAGGAACATTGCATGAAAATCTACCGTTAATTTTAGTTCTGGGCGCGATCGCGACAGCCACCGCTCCGGCAGCTACTTTAATGGTAATTAGGCAATATAAAGCCCGCGGTAAGTTAACCGATACTTTACTATTAGTTGTCGCCCTTGATGATGCTCTAGGTTTGATTTTCTTTGCCATCTCCTTAGCCTTAGCGAAAGTATTCGCTAATGGCGAAGTAGTTACCTTTACAAACATTGCTTTAATGCCTCTCTTAGAGATTGTTGTCTCATTAGGAATTGGAGCTTTACTGGGCCTTGTTTTATCACTAGCAATGAAGTTTTTTCATTCCCGAGCAAATCGCTTGATTTGGATGATTACTGTTGTTTTTGCGGGCGTCGGCCTAACTCAAGTTATGCCATTTGATGTTTCCCCCTTATTGTTATGTATGATGATGGGAGCTGTTTTCTGTAATACTAATAAAAACTCATTAGCGATCTTAGACGGAATGGAACGATGGACGCCACCATTATTTATGTTGTTTTTTATTGTTTCCAGTATGGAACTTGATTTACGGGTTATTCCTACCGTTGGGTTAATCGGAATTGTTTATTTAGTTGCTCGTTCAGCTGGTAAATACTTCGGCGCCTACACTGGTGCTAGTCTCGTTAAGGAAGAAAAACCAATTCGTAATTATCTTGGTCTTGCTTTGTTACCCCAAGCCGGTGTCGCCATTGGTATGGCTAAATTAGCGTCGGAAGCCTTACCTAAGTATTCGTCAGCAATTTTAGCTGTTGTTTTATGTGCAACATTAATCTATGAATTAATTGGTCCAGTTGTTACTAAGTATGCCTTGAAGAAATCGGGTGACATAGTCCCTGAGGTCAAAGTTGCTAAACCAATTAAGATTATTTCAAAGTAGCAACTAATTAATCAAAATAAGCAAAAAAAGCCTTTATAAAGGCTTTTTTTTCGTTGTTTGAAAGAAATATTATTTGC
>DATESD010000165.1:0-7608 GCA_035270985.1 Bacilli bacterium
GTGATGTACTTTACAAGTTTGATTTTTTATAATAATTTTGGTATAATTATAATATAAGGATGAAAAGATAAATGAACACATATGATGCAACAAGTATTAAGACACTAGAAGGTCTTGAAGCAATTAGATTGCGACCTGGAATGTTTATCGGTGATACCGATTCGGAAGGTCTACACCACCTATTATTGGAAACAATTAGCAATAGTGTTGATGAGGCCATTAACGGTTTTGGTAATGAAATTATTATCACAGTTGAAGGTGCTCACGTCACGGTACAAGATTTTGGCCGTGGTATTCCCTTTGGCGAAATGGCTAGTGGAAAAGAGGCTATTGTTGAATTATGTACTCAATTACATTCAGGAGGCAAATTTGGTCAAGGTTCCTATTCTGTCTCTGGTGGATTACACGGTATCGGTTTATCAGCAGTTAATGCTCTGTCAGAGAATTTTAGTATTACATCAAATCGAGACAATATGCAGTGCGATGTATATTTTAACGAAGGCAAATTAATCGGTATAGATAAAACACCAGTTCCAACTCAACGCAGCGGATCAACAGTGAGCTTCTCACCCAGTCCCTCTATTTTTCATAAGACAATTTGGGACGAAAAAACAGTAAAAAATAAAATTGAAGAATTATCTTATTTAACAGCAGGAGTTAAGTTTGTTTTGAATTGGAATGGAAAAACGACTGTTTATTTATCTAAAAATGGACTTAAAGATATGATTGCTTCTAAAATGAGTGATGGTATTACTAATATTATTCATATGCGTCAAGAAAAAGATGGATATGATGTCGAAATTGCTTTACAATATACAAAAGACGGAAATGAAAAAATATACGCCTACACGAATAATATCCCAAATGCAGACGGAGGAACACACGTAACTGGTTTTAAAGCCGCTTTTACAAGCGCCTTTAACAAAATGTTGCGGTCTCAAGGACTGCTAGAAGAAAAAGATGAAAACTTCACTGGCGAAATGATTCGTAACGGAATGATTGCTGCTATTAATATTAAGATGCAAATTGCCCCGCAATTTACAAATCAAACAAAAGATAAATTGACTTCACCTGAAGCCAGAACTTATGCGTCTGCAACGGTTACTGCCCTATTAGAAAAGGCTTTGAGCAAAGCAGATATTAAGACTATTTTTGAACGAGCATTGATGGAAAAGAAAGCCGTAGATGCCGCTAAACGTGCCAAAGAAGCCGCCAACAAAATTAGTAGAGGTGGCAAAAATATGAATGCCTTGAAAGATCTACCGGAAAAATTGGCAGACTGTTCAAGTCGCAATGGAGAATTATTTCTTACAGAAGGAGATTCTGCTGCTGGTGGTGCAAAAGTAACCCGCAATAAACAAAACCAGGCTGTGCTTGCTTTACGCGGCAAAGTCTTAAATACATTTAGTAAAGAATTAGCAGATATTGTCCACAATCAAGAAATCCGCGATATATTAACTTGTTTAGGTTGTGGTATTGGAGAAAACTTTAATATCAATAATCTTCGTTACGATAAAATAATTATTATGGCAGATGCCGATCCCGATGGACATCACATTGAACTATTACTTCTTTCTTTATTTTTACGGCATCTGCCAGAACTTGTCTTACAAGGTAAAATCTATATTGCGGTTCCACCTCTATATAGAGTAGTAAATAATCGTGGTATCAACTATTATTATAGTGATGCTGACGTACGTGGAAAAACAGGAGAGATTACACGATTTAAAGGACTTGGAGAAATGACTCCGCAAGAGTTATATGAAACAACATTAAATCCTGATACTCGTCAATTACTTCAACTTATTCCTGAAAGTATTGATGATACCCTAAACTTATTTGAAACTTTAATGGGCAAAAGCTCATTAAAACGTAGAGATTTTATTCTCAATCATCGTATTAGTAATATTGATGGAGATGTATATGAAATGGAGGACGACGAATAATGGAATTATGTAGTATTGCTTATTATAAGCAAGATCGTGAATTAGTTTTAATTCAACAGGTTTATGTAGTAAAACAAGAGTATAGAATTGCAGCAGATTCTTATGTTATTTATTATATTAAAAAGAATGCAATTAGACCAGATGAGGTGATTGAACTTATTCTAACACGAGAACAAAAAGAAACATTAGTATTGATTGGAGCAGAAAATGAAGAAACCACTAACATTGAATAAAAAAGCAGAAGAGAATTTTCTTACTTATGCTGGTGCAGTTATTAAGAGTCGTGCTATTAGTAACATCGAAGATAATATGAAGCCAGTCCATCGTAGAATTCTCTTTTCAATGCACGAAAATAAACTAACTCCAACAAGCAAGACAATGAAATGCGGCCGTGTTGTCGGTGATGTTATGGGTAAATATCACCCACATGGAGATGCCGCTGTTTATGAGGCACTCGTTAGATTAGCACAACCATGGAAAATGAGATATCCCCTAACATATATTCAGGGTAACTTGGGAAACGTGCTTGGGGATGGTCCTGCGGCCTCACGTTACACAGAGTGTAAATTAACTGAGGTAGGTGCTTTTATGTTAGAAAGCATTAACAAAAAACCAGTTGAATTTAAACCAAACTACGACGACACATTAGAGGAGCCCGCATTATTACCAAGCAAATTCCCGAACGTTCTATGCAATGGCTCAATGGGGATTGCAGTTGGATTAAGTGCCTCATTAGTGCCGCATAACTATAATGAAGTGGCAGATGCCATTAGAGTCCGTTTAACAGAAGGCTCAACAGTTGAAGCCGCCATTTCTAAAATTAAAGGTCCAGATTTTCCTATGGGTGGATTAATCATTAATGGTGAAGAGTTACCCGAAATTTATCAAAAAGGGCGCGGAACAATTAAATTACGTGCCGTTTATAATATCGAAAAAGTTGGTGGATATACACATCTTGTTTTTACCGAGATACCATATCTTGTTGAAATTGAGACAGGTATTGTTCAAAAATTAAAGAAACTAGTTACGGAAGAAGGTTATGACCAATTCCACGATATTATTAATAATACAGATGATAAACACGTAGAAATACGAGTTGTCTTAAATAAAAATGTTGCTCCTGATATTGCCCTTGCTATTTTATTTAGTAAGACTAATTTAGAGCAAACTGTTAAAATTAATAATACTCTACTTCAAAATGGAGAGCCAAATACATTCTCACTTATAGAGATGATTGACGCTTATATAGAACATAGACATCGTATTATTGGGGCTATCGCAAAAGCCGATCTTGAAAAAGCATCTCATAAATTAACAGTAGTCATTGGATTACAAAAGTGTTTGAGTAATATTGACCTTTTGGTAACCACTATTCGAAATGCTGATAATAAGGCTTCAGCCAAAGTTGCACTTAAGAAGATTTTTGAACTTAATGATGAACAAGCGGAAGCAGTACTTGAAATTAAATTAGCGAGATTAAGTCGTCTAGACATAGTTGATTTAAATGCAGAAGAAAAAGAATTAGAAATTGAAGTCGCAAGACTGAATGATTTGGTTCAAAATCGTGCAATACGAAATAAAGTAATTTTAAGTGACCTAGAGGAAATGAGAAAAATATGCGGCGATAAAAGACGCACAGCCATTTCTGTTCGTGAAGAGAATATCCAAAACTTTGAGACTGCTATTCCTCAACCATATTATATTAAAACAAGTGGTGTCAGTGGTATTTTACCCAATGAAGATTTAATTGGTATTCTGATGGCGCGCAATATTCAAGAAATCTTTACCTATAGTAAGGATGGTAGTCTAAGTAATGCGACCGATGCACAAGAAATTGTTGGTGGAAATTTAGTAGAAAATAAGGAGTTATTTGTAACAATAACTAGTAATGGTTACGTTAAAGTAAGTAATGCTAGCGAATACAAAACTTGGCGTGGCAAGGCTATGAAAGTCAAGCCCGATGATAAAATGATTTATGCTGGTTTTGCAAGTAAAGATGACTTTGTCTTATTATTAGGAACTAACGGAATGGTAATGAAAATTGCTATTAGTGAATTAAGTGTCACAAGCAAAGCAACTCTAGGTTCTTTAGTCGGAGTTGGAGAATTACGAAGTGCGATGATAGTTAATGATTCAGATTTCGTTTTTATGGCAGATAAAACACAAAAAGGAAAGATTACGTCTGTTCGTGATTTCAGCATTAACAGTAGAACTTCAAAAGGACAAACTGTTAACGAAGATAATATATATATGATACCAATTAAAGGACGTGAGTTTTTAGTTGGTATATTAAAAGGCAATAAGACTATGAGTATAGACTTAAGTAAGTTTGCCACTAAAAGTAAAACAGCAAGCGGTGCTGCCATAACCGCAAAAACATTAGTTAATTTAATATAATCAAATATGAATAATGCATTATTAAATTTGTATTATTATATATATTATATTAAAATAAAATGATAAAAGAAGTTATTGTTTTTAGCCGAACAATAGCAGACACTTATCATTTAGAAAAATTATTTCCACAGGAGGAAACAGAACACATGAGTGAAAAAGTATTAGGACCATTAACAGACAATTGCAAAGTCGCATTAGGATTTTTACAATCTAACGACCAAGAATGGGTTGGTAGCGATTTAGCGGCAGCTTCAGGAGTAAAGGGAATTCATCCAGTTATGAACTCTTTAGTTAAAAGAGGCTTAGTTGTCAAAGGCACAGCAACACGTGATTTTACAAGCAAAGCTGGCGTTACAATGCCAAAAGATTACGTTACTTATAGTTTGACCGATGCCGGTCGCGACTATATTATCGAATAGTAACTAACACCTCGTTGTTTGCGATGGCTATAAGCATACAAAAATATTTAGAAAGAAATTAAAATTATGGAAAACAAAAAAGAAACAATTAACAAAATTCGAATCACTGGCACACTTGTCGAAAACAAGTTAGAAGAAAGAGTTGCCAAGTCCGGCGCAAATGCTGGCAAATCCTTTATTACAGGAGACATTATTATCAAGGCGATGCTTGATAATGAAGAAAACTTAATTCCTATCCATCTCTACGCTTTTGAGCAAACTAAAGAAGGCAAAGCAAATCAATTATTTGCCTCTTATAGAGACTTAGGCAATAAAGTTGGTCGTCGTTTTACTATCTCTGGAGCCTTTGGCGAAAATCGCTTCTGGAGTGAAAAGAGCGGTGAAATCGCATCACAACAAGTTATCAACGGTCGCTTTATCAATGATGCTAGTGTTAGCACACCAGATGAAGCTATCTTTGAATTATCTGGTTTCGTTGCCCGCGAATTAACTGAAAAAGTTAATAAAGAAAACGAGATCTATATTTATGAAATGGTTTTAGGACAATCAAACTATAATGACAGCTCCGCTTACCTACTCAAGCTTCATGTTAGACCTGGCGATGCCTCGGTTGCTAATGCAGTGCGTGCTCAGTATACTGCTGGTATGACTGTTCATCTATATGGTGATGTTCGTTATACTACACAAACAATTACTCGTGAAGTCACTGATGTTGCATTCGGTGCTCCAAGAGCAAACTCATTTGTTGTTACAAATAAAGCATACTTTATTACAACAGGTGAAAACCCAATCGAAGGTGAGAGTGCCTATGCATTGGACGATATTTCAAGATATAAGAAAGCAATTAGTGCTGCAGATATCGAGATTGCAAAGAAAGCAAAGGCTAGTGCCAAACCAGGTACAACCGCTGCTCAAGCTGCTCCTAAGAAAGCAACTTCATTACTCTAAACTAAATAGTAGGGGAGAGAGCCGAGTATTGACGCCGACTCCCCTTTCTATCAATATTTTATTTAAAAAGGAACATATTATATGGGAAACGAAAATTATTTTTTAGAATTATCTAAAATTGATTTCATGGGCAAAACAAAAGCCAAGAACGGACTCACTTATTTAAGTTGGGCATACGCATGGCAAGCCTTAAAATCTAAAGATCCAAATGCCAACTCCAAAGTATACGAAACACCTACTGGTTGTATATATTGGACAGATGGAAAAACTTGTTGGGTTAAAGTTAGTGTTACCACTAATAATGTAGAACATATTGAATACCTACCGATTATGAATAATCGGAATCAGGCAATTCTAGCGAGCGATGTTACTACTATTGAAGTTAATAAAGCAATTCAACGTGCTTTAACAAAAGCAATTGCTCGTCATGGTGTGGGTTTATATATCTATGCAGGTGAAGATTTACCTACAGAGTTAGAACCACCATTTGACATTTCGCTTGCTCAAGCGGCTGCGACCTCAGTTAATTGGCCAAATAGTGATACACGCAGTATTAATTTACTACAAGAAAGTATCTCTAAACGCATTTTAAAACTACAAGACACTACTGCGAATGAAGTTATGTTTAATGTTGCTACTAGTATATTAAACGGAGTTCGTGTTTCACAAACTACTGAAAAAGACAAAGAATCACTTCTAAGATTAGAAGCATTTTTGAGTAACTTAGGCGAACAACTCAAAGTTAAGTTCGATGAGTAATTTCGGACAACGAGATTTACAAATATTAGTCAATCAGTGTTTGGGGCTTGAGCCTAGCAAGCCACTGCCTCTTTCAATAACTCGACAAATTAGTCGCTTTGTTTTGAACCAGGATTTTGATTATCAAGAAATAGCCGATTGCATTACATATTATCATGACTATCTAAAGAGAGACGTGGATATTATCCACGGTCTTTGGTTTGTAGATAATGTTCGAAGCCAAGCTAGGCAACATAAAGAAGAAATGTTGCGGATACAAGCAGAGAGAATCAATGACGCAAAAAAATTCGATATGTTAAATGAAGTAATGGTTATTGACATTAAAGAGATTATTAAAAATAAACCCTCTCGTCGACTATCACAACTTGATTTCGATAATATTTCATTAGAGGAGGAAAATAATTATGGCAATAAATAAAGCGGAACTTGCCGATAGTTCGGCAGCAGTATTTGTTATTGTCTCTTTAATGAAAGCTCCGCTTTTATTAGAAGATGAAAATGTAATTATAACCCAAAACGATTTTCATCAACCTCTTCAACAAATTATTTTTACAGCAATTTATAATATTGCTAAAACAGGAGCGCAATCTATTACTCCGCAAGATATAGACTTATATCTAAAAAGTTATCCTTCTCAATATGATTATTATCAGCAACGAAAAGGGTATGATTGGCTTTTGAATACATATCAAGCAACTGAGAAATCAGATCCACATCAATTTACCTTCTATTACGATAGACTTAAAAAGTTTTCAGTGTTAAGGGATTTAGTTGCTAATGGTTTTGATATTAGCGAATTTTATGATTTAAGTCAAGATTTTCTTAATCGTGATATACAAGATGAGAAATTAAATAACATTTCATTGCCTGAAATGATTAATAAAGTTCGTGAAAAATTAGTTGTTATCGAAAATAAACACGTTGGCAGACAAGAAGCAACTTCTCAGTCGTCTCAAGAGGGTTTACGTGAACTTGTAGAGAGTTTACGAAATAATCCAGAAGTAGGATTACCTTTTGATGGAGAAATGTTAAATTTTGCCGTAAGAGGCGCCAGATTGGGAAAATTATATATCTACTCTGCTCCAAGTGGACAAGGAAAAACCAGATTCATGGTTGGAAACGCATGCGCAGTTTCATTA
>DATESD010000166.1:0-3799 GCA_035270985.1 Bacilli bacterium
GGTAGTTCATCAACGGTAACTTCACCATTAAAGAGGGCCTTTTCAATATCATAACGAACCATGATGTGGAGAGAGTAAGTTAATTCATCGGCTTCTGTTCTAATAAAATCACACTCTACTTCATTAATGTGCTTGATAAAATCATTTAATTTAATGCCTTTTAATTCTTTTGGAAAAGTTGCTTTTAGTTTAGGAAATAGTAATTGCCAGAACTCGGGGCTACGACCGATGATATTCTCATAAAATCGTGATTGTGATTCATGCATTGCGAGTGATGCTCCCCCACCCGACAAGGTAAGGTCGAGCTCGGGATTAACTTGCATTTCGTAGGTGGCGTGTCCTAGTTCGTGAATCGCTGAGAAAATAGCCGAAGCTAAATTGTCTTCATGGTAATGAACCGTGAAGCGGACATCAGAAGTGCCAAAACCAGTTGTAAACGGATGTTCGCTTTCCTTGATAAGACCTTTATCGCGATTAAAGCATAATGTATCCATAATTATGCTAGCAAATTCTTTTTGTTTTGCTTTAGGAAAAGGGTGATCAAGGAAGCTGTGATTATAGCCTAGTTTCTTAGCCGCAACTTGCTTGACAAAAGGAACCAATTCTTTTTTTAAAGTGTTAAAAAATTCATCATATTTTAGAGTTGTAAAACCCGGCTCATATTCATCAAGTAAGATGTTGTAGCCTTTTAATATCGGCGTTTCTAAATGACCGATATATAATTTTGTTAACTCGATAATCCGTTTTAAAGTTGGCTTAAATAATTCATAATTGTTTTCATTTTTAGCTTTAGCCCAGATGTTTTGGCTATTAGCTAAGAGACCACTTAGTTCAACAAACTCATTCATTGGAATTTTGGTAATCTTGTCGATATCTTTCTTTGCTTCAACAATCTCATGCGCCATTATCGCATCTAAGGTATTTCTATTGTCATAAAGAACTGTTACGGCCGCTATTAGTTCTGGAGCGGTAGTTAATTTATAGGAAAACTCCGACAAGACTTCCATTTGTCTACCCCGTTCAAGAAAGCAACCATTGGGAGCTTCGGTTTGTGAATCCCAACCAATAATAAAACCAACAAAATTATTTGCTAGACTTTGGCGACGATATTCTTGGTAAGTAGTTAAAGATTTGTTTAAAATTTCATCCATATTTTTTTCATCCTTTCATCTCTTGCAATAATTATACCACTTTTCTAAGTTTTAATAAAACCTTATTTTAGTAGACTTCGGTGAAAATAATAAACATAATTTTCCAAATAAAAAAACCTGTTTATTATCACATTTGTTGGGGGTGAAAACGACAATCATTGCAATTTTTAAATTAAGGGGTATTGCTTTTTCCCAAAAAACATGGTATAATACTGCGTGCACTTTTTGGTGTTATCGTTATACTACTAAAAAGCTCATTAAATACTTAATTTAGGTTTTTAAAATAAAACATATATATGCCAAAGGAGGATTTATTATGGCAACAAAAAGTAATTTGCCAATTGAACAAATTGGCGCGCAAACACCGAAACTTTATAGTAGAATACGCACTACTATCGAAGCAGCATTTTTAAGAAACAACGTTGTTGAAGTGACAACAATGGCTCAAGCGTATGAATTAGCGAAGAACGCTCCAGGAACAACCGTTCTTGATCAAAAGGTAGCTAACGCTAAAGAATTAGGCCTACCACATGACGCTCATGTATTACTATTTAATGATGGTAATATTACTGGTCGCCAAGCACCACTACGTAGGTTAATTGATAAGAGTAATATCGATAAGTTTGCCACATTAACTCGCGAAGTTATTTTTCAATCAAGAAAAAAGACAATGTATCATGCTCAAGCCTATATTGGCTTAGACAAAGATTTCATGATCAAAGCGCATTTATTAGTTCCTGAAGGATATGAAAACACGCTATATTCTTGGTTAATGAACTTCCAAATCGTTAATGAAGAATATACTAAGTTATATAAAGATTCAGTCTTACTTGATGAAGGTGATATTTATGTTTACGCTGATCCTGATATGGTTACGGAAGACTTCCCGAAAGGCTTAGCGCTATTTGATGCTGATCATAATTGTGCTTGCTTATTAGGTATGAGATATTTTGGTGAATTTAAAAAAGGTACTTTAACTCTATCTTGGACTATCGCTGGTAGAAACGGCTATACTGCTTGCCATGGTGGGCAAAAACGTTTCAACTTAGGCAAAGGTAAAGAAAAAGTTATTGGTGTCTTTGGCCTTTCTGGTTCAGGTAAGTCAACAATTACATTATCTGACCATAGTGGAAAGTTTGATACAACAGTATTACATGATGATGCTTTTATAATTTCTGATAAAGATGCCTCATCAATCTCTTTAGAACAATCATATTTTGATAAGACACAAGATTATCCATTAACTAACCCGCAAAACAAGTATTTTGTAACTGTCCAAAACTGTGGCGCTACTTTAGATAAAGATGGCAAAATTGTTTTAGTTACTGAAGATGTTGTAGTTGGTAATGGTCGAACAGTTAAATCAAAATTTGCCACGAGCAATCGTGAATATAAATTTGATCATCGCTGTGATGCTATTTTCTGGATTATGAAAGATAATACATTACCACCAGTCCTTAAAGTAAATGATCCAGCTCTAGGTTCAGTAATGGGTGCGACTCTAGCAACAAAGAGAACAACAGCTGAATATCGTCCGGGTGAAGATCCAAATGCTTTAGTAATCGTTCCTTATGCTAATCCGTTTAGATTATATGCCTTAGCCGAAGATTATAAGAAGTTCAAATCTTTATTCCAAAATATGGGTGTTGATTGCTATATTATCAACACTGGCTTCTATGTCCAAAAAGACAATGGCGCTTACGTTGAAAAAAAGATTACACCAAAAATAACTTTAGGTTTAATTGAAGATATCGTTAACGATAAAGCAAAATTTGAAAAATTTGGTCCGTTCAGTGCTTTAGAATATATGCCAATTGAAGGATTCTTACCGAACTTTGAGGATAAAGAATATCTAGAAATGGTAAAAGCAAGATTATTAGACCGATTAAATAATGTTAAGAGCGGTGAAGGTTTAGAAAAACTTCCTGAAGAAGCCTTAAAAGCAATCGAAAAAGTTGCTAACGAAATTTAAGTAATAAACAAGGCCACTATTTCTAAATAGTGGCTTTAATTTTAAAAATAAAGGAGAAAATATAAATGGGTGTAAAAATAGTTGATACCTGCCTTAGAGATGGCCATCAATCGCTATTCGCGACAAGGATGACAACACCAGAAATATTAAGTGCATTAACCGAACTTGATAATGCTGGCTATTATGCTCTTGAGGTTTGGGGAGGAGCGACATTTGATACTTGTATTAGATTCTTAAATGAGGATCCGTGGGATAGATTAAGAGAAATCAAGAAAGTATGTAAGAATACTAAATTGCAAATGCTCTTCCGTGGACAAAACATTTTAGGATATAAACACTATGCTGATGATGTTGTTGATAAATTCGTCGAGAAATCAATTGAAAATGGGATTGATATTATTCGGATATTTGATGCCTTAAATGATATCAGAAATTTAAAATGTGCTGTTGATAGCACAAACAAGTGGAAAAAAGTTTTTGGTCGCGGACATTGCCAAATAGCCTTAAGCTATACAACAAGTCCAGTTCATACAGTTGAATATTTTGTTGAACTAGCGAAAGATATTGAACAAATGGGGGCTGATTCACTTTGTATTAAAGATATGGCCGGAGTATTGTTGCCTAATGATGCTTTTGAGCTAGTTTCTAAATTAAAAGCGAATACAAAATTACCAAT
>DATESD010000167.1:0-2287 GCA_035270985.1 Bacilli bacterium
TATGCATTATCTAATAGTGATATGTTTGATATAGTTATCAAATTTTGTATTAAAAATAATATTTTTAATACTTGGGAAATTGATGAAATTCTTGAGTACTATGGTCAAGATACTTTGTTTTCCGAGGAATGATAATAAAAAAAGTCGCACAAGATGCGACTTTTTTTATTTGACGGCAGCTTAGATTGAATTATAAAAAATAAACTAGCTTGGGATGAGTAAATTTGTAAATAGCAAAAATAATTGTTGTCGCCTGCGAAGTGACGCAAGCTATTATGAGAAGTGTTATGATGTAGTTACCAAAGAAAAGGGAGGGAAAGCACAATGAAAAAAGGACTAACAGAAATTGTATTTATTTTAGATCGTAGTGGGTCAATGTCGGGTTTAGAAGCAGATACTATTGGTGGGTTTAACTCAACGCTAGAAAAGCAAAAAAAACTTGAAGGGGAAGCGGTTATATCGACTATTTTATTTGATAACAACTTTGAGGTTTTGCATAATCGAGTTCCGCTTGTTGAAGTGCAAAAAATGACTAAAGAAGATTATTTTGTAAGAGGATCAACAGCATTACTAGACGCGATCGGAAGATCAATTATTAAAATTGGTAATATTCAAAAAAATACACCGGAAGACTACCAAGCAGAAAAAGTTCTT
Source organism: Bacilli bacterium (assembly GCA_035270985.1). Classification (GTDB taxonomy): domain Bacteria; phylum Bacillota_I; class Bacilli_A; order ML615J-28; family CAG-698; genus JAAYBG01. Next base: position 655 of record DATESD010000167.1, read on the forward strand.
TTCGTTATTATTACCGATGGCATGGAAAACGCAAGTCGGGAATATAATTATGAAACAATTAAATCAATGGTTGAAAAACAAAAAGAAAAATACGCCTGGGAATTTATTTTCTTAGGAGCTAATATTGACGCAGTAGGAACGGCTGGCAGAATCGGTATTGGCGGAAATAGAGCATCAAATTATCATGCCGATAGAAGAGGGGTAAGATATAACTATCAATCAGCTAGTAGCGCTATTACTCAATTAAGAAAAGAATGTAAGATAGATGATAATTGGAGCCAAGAAGTAGAGGAAGATTATCAAAAAAGAAATGCTAAAGAAAAGGGAGAAAAATAAAATGAAAAAAGGATTAACAGAAATTGTATTTATTTTAGATCGTAGTGGTTCAATGTATGGACTAGAAGCTGACACTATTGGTGGGTTTAACTCAACGCTAGAAAAGCAAAAAAAACTTGAAGGGGAAGCCTTTGTAACAACGGTTTTATTTGATGACCAAATTCAATTCTTACATCATCGAGAACCACTTATGAAGATTCCAAATATGACAACAAGAGATTATTTTGTTGGAGGCTCAACAGCATTACTAGATGCTATCGGCAGATCAATTACGGGAATAGGAAATATTCAAAGGTATACACCTGAAGATTACCGAGCACAAAAAGTGATTTGTATTATTATTACTGATGGCATGGAAAATGCTAGCCGGGAATATAACTATCAGAGCATTAAACAAATGGTCGAAAGACAAAAACAATTGTACGGGTGGGAATTTATTTTTCTTGGTGCGAACATTGATGCTCTAGCAACTGCTGGCAGAATGGGTATTAGTAGAGATAGAGCATCTAACTATTGTGCTGATAGCAAAGGGACTGAAGTTAATTATGAAGCGCTTAATGATGTTATTAGTGATGTTCGATGTTTTAAACAAGTAAAAGAAAATTGGAATCAAAAGATTGACGCTGATTATATGAAGAGGAAACAAAACTAACTTTATTAATATCGAAACAAAAAATTAAGGGAATTCTAAAATGAATTTCCTTTTTTATTTAGACAGAGAAAATTAATGTTATGTTTTATTTGCTTAATGTTATTGAAACGGCTCTGTCATTAGTTTATAATAGAGAAAAGGACGGATAAAAAAGATGAAGAAAATTAAAGAACGAATGCGTAAGGGGCGAAGCCTGATTAGTATTAAAACATATAAAACCCCACTTGTTTCGGTTATCATGTTAATGCTGTTAATAAATGTTGCTATTCTTTCAATAGCAGCGGTCATTGCCTTGTTTATTGATGATACTTTCACCAATTTCATTGATGCTTTTGCCAATGGTAGTATGAAGTGGCTCCTAACACCCAACTCAGTTCTCGCAATTAAGAACCCGAGCATGCTTCTTTTAGCTGTGGTAGTTCTTATTACAGGAATGGTTCTTTTTACGGGCACAATAATTGCTTTAACAACTAATGCCATTAAAGATTACATCCAAAAAAAGCAATCAGGTTCGGGGAAAATATTTTTAGAAAATCATGTTGTTATCCTGAACTGGAATAATAAAGTTCCGGAATTAGTTGCTGATTTGTTGTATCTTGAAGACCGAAAAGTAACTGTGATGGTCCTTGCTAATATCGATAAAGG
>DATESD010000168.1:0-2092 GCA_035270985.1 Bacilli bacterium
GATAGCGGCTTAGACCTATATGCCCTTGAAGATATTACTGTTGGGCCTGGTGAGACAAAATTAGTTGCGACCGGTATAAAGGTAGCATTACCGCCTGGGTATGAGCTTCAAGTTCGCCCTAAAAGTGGTCGCGCTCTTAAAACAAAACTCCGCGTAGCTAATACGCCTGGGACAATCGATGCCGGCTATAGAGACGAAATCAAAGTTATCATTGAAAATATTGAGTCTCCAATTAAGGATATAAAATATGATTTTGATGAAACTACCCATCATCCAATTATTACCTCTATTGAGCATGGAAGTAGCTTCTTTATTGGAGAGGGCGAAAAGTTTGCACAATTGGTTTTAATGGAAGTTCCCAAAGCTGCTTTTTACCGAGTAGAAAGCGTTATGGAAATCGGCGAAAATCGTGGAGGAGGTTTTGGAAGTACCTCTTTATATAGTAAGGATGATATTAGACATGATTCCAATAAAATATAAAAATGTTAAAGAAGGCCTTTATGAAATAGATCAAGATGGAAATATTTACTCTCATTATAAAAAAGATTATTTATTACCTAAAAAAGATAAAGATGGATATTTACAATTAAAATTATCTGGTGGTTCTAGAAATAATAAATGTTATGTAAGAGTAGCAACTCTTGTGGCGTGGCATTATTTAGGAGAACCACCAAAAGAAATGATAGATCCAACAATTAATCATAAAGATGGAAATATTACTAATAATTATTATCTAAATCTTGAATGGATGGAAAGAGGAAAAAATTCATCTATAAGAGAAAATAAAGGAAAAGCAGAGCAAAATCATGAGAGTAAGTTAACAGTACAACAAGTTGAAGAAATTTGTAATTTACTAATAAAAACAAATATGCCTTTTAAACAAATTGCAGAAAAATATCAAGTACATGATTCTACAATTAATAATATAAAAAATAAAAAAAATTGGAAAGAAATTACTGAAAAATATGATTTTTCTTGTAGAGTAAGAATTAGAAATGAAAAAGGACAATTTCAAACAATAAATATAAATTGTTTAATGGAGGGTTCAAGTGGACTTAAATAAACTAAACGCGGTGAAGGTGGTTGATGCCGCCTTCACTTTTCCAAATAAACAAGTACCGAATAAAAGTACTGGCATGATTCTTTTCCGTGATAACAAGAATCACCCATTTCTTATTTATATAGATGAAATGGATAATACTATTACATTGGCTGAAGTTCAAGACAATATCTATTACGCTTTTGGTTCTACCTTAGAATCAAAAACTTTTGAATTTTCAAATAAAATTACAACAAAGGAAAATGGGGTTGTCTTTACGATAATTGATTTAGACCCCCCTAAACCAATGACAAAAGAACAAATTGAAAAAGTATTAGGCTATAAAATCAATATTGTAACCTAAGAGGAGGCCCTATGGCGCGAATTAGAATTGAAGACGTTCGTGCCGAACTTGAGCATGATGGCTGGAAAGTAATTTCAACAAAATACAAGTCACTTGATACAGAGATGATTTTTGAATGTGATGAAGGTCACAAAGTATATGCTCCGTGGAAAAAGATTCGGCAGAAAAGAGAATGTACGCTTTGTAAGCAAAATAAATATAAAAGCCAAGACCATAAAATTATACCTAAGAAAAAAGGCACCTTTCGGGTCTTGGCTTTAGACCAAGCAACTAAAATTACTGGTTATTCAATTTTTGATAATAAAAAACTAATCTATTATGGTATTTTTGAAGCAGAAGAAAACAATAATGAAATTTTAAGAGACATCCAAGTAAAAGAATGGTTAGTTTCAGTTATTAAAAATTGGGAACCAGAGTTAGTCGGTTTAGAAGGTATTCAATATCAAGCAAATTTTGGCGTAACAACATTTGAAACCCTCGCGCGACTTCAAGGCATTTTAATGGGAATCCTATGTGAGTTAAGTGTTCCATATAAAATTTGCCCTACACCAACATGGCGCGCCCACTGCGGTGTAAAAGGGCGAACAAGAATAGAGAAGAAGCGTTCTATGAAAGGATTAGTTAAGAAATGGTTTGATGTACAAATTACTGATGATGAAGCAGATGCTATTGGAATTGGGAAATATTTA
>DATESD010000169.1:0-4671 GCA_035270985.1 Bacilli bacterium
CCATAGTGTTTAATATCTTCGTGAGTAACCAGTTTGTATGCTTCTTTATCATTTTTATTATGCAAATCTGTATTTGGATTAAAGCCAATTGCTTTTTTACCAATACGATTACTAACAACGTTAGTAATACCTTCAAATGAACCACCACAAATAAATAATACATTTGTTGTATCAAAGGCAATAAACTCTTGGTGAGGGTGTTTTCTTCCTCCACCAGGCGGAACATTAGCAACCGTTCCTTCTAAAATTTTTAGCAGTGCTTGTTGGACACCTTCGCCAGAGACATCTCTCGTAATCGAAGGATTTTCCGATTTTCTTCCAAGTTTATCAATCTCATCAATATAAATTATACCTTTTTGTGCTAGTTCAACATCATAGTCAGCTATTTGCAACAATTTCAATAACACGTTTTCAACATCTTCGCCTACATAGCCGGCTTGCGTTAAGCTAGTAGCATCAGCGATGGCAAAAGGAACTTTAAGAATATGAGCTAAGGTGCGAGCAAATAATGTCTTTCCACTACCAGTTGAACCTAAAAGCAAGATATTACTTTTCTCAATATCAACATCACTTGCTTCATACAAGTTATTTTGAATTCGCTTGTAGTGATTATAAACAGCAACAGACAAAACTTTTTTCGCATAATGCTGGCCGATTACATATTCGCCTAAGCGCTCATATATTTGGTGAGGTGTTAAGTTCAAAACAAACTTTTGTTTTTCTTCATTATTTTGTTCATCATCTAAACTATTTTGTTTACTCAAAATATGATAACAAAAATCAACACAGGTATCACAAATATTACTGTTGTCCCCTTCAATCAAGTGTCGCTCTGGTGATTCAGGCAAACCACAAAAAGAACATATCTTTTGCTTCTCTGTTTCATTTGTCATTTTCTTCACCTCTTTTCTTATTATTATATTTTATTATATTATAACAGCTTTTTCTTTTAATAAATCAAGAGCTTTTAAAGTCTTGAAATAATGTTCTACTCTGTCTTTTGGAAAGTTCTTTTCGACTGCTTCGCGCTCTTGATTATATTGTTTAGCTAAATCAGCATAATATAAATCATAATCAGCTTTTACTAGTTTAATTTTTTCGGTAGCGATAATCTTACCTATAACTAATTCTTCAAGAACTGACTTCGCAGCCGGTTCTTTCATTAACTCCTTATATTGTTCTAGAGAAGTTCCTTGGTAACTAAGTAATTGATCAGCAGTTAAACCATAAGCTTTCGCTTGTTCTTCAACTCTTTCAAGCATTTGGTCTAAGCGATCAGTAATCATCGCTTCTGGAATGTCAACTTTAACTTCGGAACAAACAGCAGCCAGAACATCATCAGTAAATTTATTTTTGTTGGCTTCTACTTTATCAATTAGAATAACATCTTTTAAATGTGCGCGCCAAGATTCAAGACAAGTTACACCATCAAGTTTTAATTCAGCAAAAAATGCATCATCAGTTGTTGGTAAAACGCGATGTTTAATTTCGTGAATCTTAACTGCGAAATCAGCATCTTTTCCGGCTAACTCACTAGCTTGATATTCTTCGGGGAATTTAACTTTAATTACTCGTTCTTCTTCAGCATTCATGCCAATCATTTGGTCTTCAAAACCAGGAATGAAACTACCACTACCGATTTCTAAACTATAGTTCTCGGCTTTCCCGCCTTCAAATTCAACACCATCGACAGATCCACTGAAGTCAAAAACAACTGTATGGCCATTAGCAATTGCAACACCTTCTAGCAGTTCAAGTTCACTATGATTTTTTAATTCGCGATTAACATAATCATCGATCTCTTTTTCTGATACTTCGTCTAATTCTTTTTTAACTTCAACACCATAATATTTGCCTAATTCAACTTCCGGGAATACTTCAACAATCGCTGTATACTTAAACGGTTTGTCTTTTCCTAAGTTTTCAAAATCAATATCAATTTCTGGTTTACTAACCACATTTACCTTTTTTGAAATAATTGCTTCTTCATAACTTGAATTTAAAACATTATCAATAGTTCTTTGTAAGATTGCACCTTCACCAAATCTATCTAGATATAGTTTCTTTGGAGCTTTACCTTTACGGAAACCTTTCATTTCAACATCAGCTAAAATAGCGTCAAATGTTTTTTCATATTCTTCGTTGAACACTTCAGTTTCTACAGTTACTGTTAATTTTACTTTGCTTCCTTCTAATTTTTCTACTTTTACTTTCATATTCTTCTCCTTATATTCTTTTAGTTATTATACCATAAATATCTTTTTTTGCAATGCTTTCCCTCGAAGTAAGAGTTACACTTCCGGGAAAAACATCATTTTTATTTTATCAGTTAATTCCTTAATTACTTCTTCCGAATTACCAAACTCATAAAGAGTGTCTAGCAACGCAAAAAAATCAATTGCGAGAAACTCCTTAGTGATAACGACTTTGCTTTTAATTGTGATAAATAGCCCGATAATAAAATTAACAAGAATCAACACTGTTTTCTCGATTACTGTAATTTTATTTGTTAGTAAAATATTTAAATAGTTCGAACCATCTTCACTATAGTACTCTTTAATCACAGCATCATTTAAGATGGTGCTCCGATTAATAAGCGACATCCCATAAAAAATATCTAAATTCCCTAAACAAGATAACAGCAAATAATAAAGTTCGGTCCAACTTTCATATCCCTTTTTATTTAATTCTTCACCAAGAATAATAATATCATCATAATGGGTTTGCATAAACATGCTCATTAATAAGTCATCAATAACCGCAGTATCGTCTAACTCATCAACTAGGAGCATGATATCATCCTTCTTCATTATAATAGCATCATAATCGTTATTTTTCTTGTAATCCTTTATTATTTGGATTAGTCTTGCTTTTTCTTTAGGAAATTTCATATCTTTACCTTAGGACAACTTTGTATCATCAAAGTCATCAAGCCATTTTTTTAGTTCTTTGACTGTTTTTTTAATCGTACCATCGACAAACGGATTATCTAGTTTAGCGACATCTAATAACTCAGTAAAAGACTTGCTACCGCCAGCGCAGCACAAGCGATAATAGTCACTCCATGCTTTTTCGTGGTTCTCACGATTCTTAATCCAAAACTGATGAGCACATACTTGTGCTAATGTATAATCAATATAATAAAATGGTGATTGGAAAATATGGCCTTGTCTTAACCAGTAATTCCCTTCATCAGCAAATTTGTTTTCATATACTTTATATGGCATATATTTCTTTTCTATTGCTCGCCAAGCTGCTTTTCGCTCTTTAGGTGTCCAACTAGGGTTTTCATAAACTGCATGTTGGAACTCATCAACCGTTACTCCATAAGGAATGAAGGTAATCGAACTTGCTAAATGCGAATATTTATATTTATCAGTATCTTCTTTAAAGAAATAATCAATCCACGGCCAAGCAAAGAACTCCATACTCATCGAATGGATTTCACAAGCTTCTAAAGTCGGCCACTTATATTCAGGAATAATGAAATCGCGGCTCGAATAAACTTGGAAAGCATGACCTGCTTCATGCGTTAACACATCAACATCGCCACTTGTTCCATTGAAGTTAGCAAAAATAAATGGTGATTTATAATCACTAAAATATGTACAGTATCCGCCACCACGTTTTCCTGGTTTAGCATCTAAATCCATTAACTCCCGATCAACCATAAAGTCAATAAATTCGCCTGTTTCTTTACTCATTTCATGATACATTTTTCTCGCTTGTTCTACTTGCCACTGGCGATCGCCTTTAGGCTTGGGATTACCACTAATAAAGTTTAGACTTAAGTCATAACTTTTTAGCTCGGCAATGTTTAATCTTTTCTTCTTGGCAGCAATAATCTCTTGCGCGATAGGAACTAAATCTTCATAAACTTGCTTTCGGTAGTTAGCCACCATCTTGGCGTCGTAATCTCCACGACCTAGACGGGCATATCCTAAGGGAACATAGTTTTCAAAGCCTAGTTTCTTGGCAATCATGTCTCGTAGTTTTACTAAAGAATCATAGATATTATCAAACTCTTGACTGTTCTCAGAAAAAAAGTTAAAGACAGCTGCTTCAGCATCTTTTCTAACAGTTCGCTCAGGCGAACTCATATATGGGGTCATTTGTGGCAAATTATTAATTTTACCAGCAAATTCTATTTTAGCACTTGCTATCAATTTATCATACTTGGTTACTAGTTTATTCTCAGCTTGCAAGTCTTCAACAATTTCTGGTGTGAAAGTTTTTAACGATATTCGAACACTATCGAAGAATCTTTTACCATATTTTTGTTCTAATTCTTTTGTTAGGGGACAAGTAACCAAAACTTTTGCCAGTTGATTAACATATCCTGCATAAACAGGCAAGTTCTCGTCAAAGAAAGCTTGTTCCTTTTCATAAAATTCATCAGTAGTATTGATACTATGACGCACATAAACTAAAGATTCCATCGTACTAACAGAATCTCGCACTTTATTAATCGCTTCAAAGACCGCAGAAACTTCATCTAAATCATGAGAATTCTGCACCACTTCTAGCGCCGCAAGAAACTTTTTTTCGACCTCTTGCATGTTTGGTCTAAGGTATTGATATTCATTAAACTTCATAGTCATATTCCTCTCTTATATTTATATTATATCATATTTTAAACTTAATGCATTTCTTTATGCTTGTGATAATAAA
>DATESD010000170.1:0-4145 GCA_035270985.1 Bacilli bacterium
ACAATAGAGATAGACAAGGATCTTAAATATAAAGATATTGCCAAGAATGCGCGGGCAATATACAGTTTAAAAAATAAAAATAAACCAGCAAAATTTGTTACTAAGACACCGGATCCATATATTGCTAGTGATCAAGATGAAGATAGTACTAAGTTTATTGAAGAGATTGAACGGATGAGCCTAGCATCTATTTTGGAAAGTATTAGTGGTATGAAAGCGACAAATAGCGAACTAGAAATGTTTGAGAATTTGCAGCGAACAACAGGCTTACCACAAGAAGTTATAAACGTAATGATTTTATATATTGTAACAGAGAAGCAAGGCGTAATACCAGGAACGAGTTATTTTGAAAAAGTAGCAGCTACATGGAAAAGAGCGGGAGTTAATTCAGCAAAAGCAGCACTTGACTATATCAACAAACCGGCGCAAAAGAAGTACGGTAAACGCGTTAAGGAAAACCCTGAGTGGTTAGAAAAATATGTTGACGAGCACAAGAATGTTGTTCAAGTAGAATTAACAGACGAGGAAACAGAAAAAGAACTAGCAGAATTAACGAAAAAATTTAAGGGGAAAAGCAAATGAGCGGAATTGAAAAATTAAAAAAAGAACTGTTCACAAGCAAAGAAATAGCCGACTTTTGCGAGCAACATAAGTTGACTGATGCGCAAATATTAAGTGGGTTTGCAGAACTGTTCTTACATAGAGACAATGCAAAAATTTGCGCTAAGTGCCTCGGAAAAATTCCTTGCCAATCAACTGCTGACAAAATGATAACAACCTTAAAATATGAAAATGGTCAAGTAAGAGTTGCATATAAAGATTGTCCTTATATTGAAAAAAAATACATTTATCCGATAAAGTTTCTCCACTGCAATTACAATACTCATGAAGAACTAGTCTTAAATAAAGAGCGAATTCATATTTTAAAAGCTGTTGATAAATTTTGTGAAGGCTATCAAAAAGGAAAAAAAATCAAGGGGATATACTTGCATGGGGGCTTTGGTGTGGGGAAAACTTTCATCTTAGCAACTTTAGCAAAGCGCCTAGAAGAAAAGGGAATTCGGATTATATTTGCTTGTTATCCAGATTTAATGCGACAAATAAAGAGTGCTATTGGCGACAACATTGAGGAAATTATCGCTGAGATAAAGATGGTTGATATTTTAGTTTTAGACGATATTGGCAGTGAAAATAACACGCCATTTGTTCGTGATGATATCTTGTCACCAATTCTTCAGTATCGTATGGACAACGATTTGCCTGTATTTATGTCATCGAATCTCAGTGTTGAAAAATTAGGTGATCATTTTAGTGAAACAAACAATGAATCAGACAAAGTTAAAGGTCAACGGATCATTCAAAGAATTCGTTATTTGATGAATCCTTTTGAATTAGACGATAAAAACTACCGTAATAATTAGGTTAACTGACTTATAAAAGCATAGTAAAAAGCTGTGCTTTTTATATTTTTAGAGGGAATTAGGGAATTTATAAAAAAACAAAACTATTTACTTTTTTTATGTACAAAAAATATCTTTCAAAAAAAATAAAAATGTTGTATAATAAAGTGAGTTATTATACTTATACGAAGTAAAGGAGTTACCTATGGTGAAAAGAATATTAAGCTTTATATCAATTATAGCAATACTGTTTGTGGCGACGGGATGTATAAATATCACAAGCACTATTGAATCAATTGAAGTGGATAAGACTACGATTCCAACTGAAGTTACTGTTGGCGATTTTTTGCTGTCGGAAATTGAAGTTATTGTTCACCGAACAGATAATACTAGTTATAAAAAAACAGTTACTAAAAGCATGTTATCAACAGAAGCTTGGGAAAAACTAAAGAAACCAGGAACTCATAATATATACGTACGATATGAAGGTAAGCTGGACTTAATGACAATAGTTTTACTAGATAAGTATCCTGATATAACAATATTTTTTGAGACGAATAGCGGAAGCGAGATAAACGATCAAGTTATTAGTAAGAATTCTAAGGTTTCTCGACCAAGTAATCCGACTAAAACGGGATATGTTTTTGGTGGTTGGTTTACCGACGTAGAGATGGAGCATGAATTTTCTTTCACTACTGTTGTTAAAGAGTCACTTACTTTATACGCCAAGTGGGCCTCAAGAGATAACGTCATAACCTTCAATGGTGGGAGTCAAGTGTTTACATTTACCGTTGACGTTGCAACAGGGGAAAAAGTATTGGCACCAGATAATCCAGTTAGAGAAGGATACACCTTCGATGCTTGGTATATTGATAGTGGATTTATAAATTTATATAATTTTGATAATATTGTTCGTAATTCATTTACTTTATATGGAAAATGGATTCCAGAAGAATACACAATTAGTTTTAATAGTAATGGAGGTACTGAACTTGCTGACGTTACAGTTTTGCGCGAACAATTATTATCGGAACCTCTGGATTTAGTTAAGGCAGGATTTGAAATAGAAGGATGGTATCTTAATAGTGCCTTAACTGAAAAGTATAACTTTGCTACTTTAGTAACGCAAAATTTTACGCTTTATGCAAAATGGAAAATTGCGGAGTGGACAGTTACTTTCGCAACCAATGGCGGATTACCGATTAGTAGTGTAAAAGTTAATCATGGGGGAATGGTTTCTAGTCTTACCGATCCAATGAGACAAGATTATACATTTGGTGGCTGGTATTTGAATTCACAGCTATCAGCAGCTTTCTCACCAACAATGGTTATTACGGAAAATATTACGCTTTACGCGAAATGGACAAGAATAACTTATACAATGAATTTTAACTCTGATGGGGGAACACCTGTCGGGGCCAAGATAATTTTATCAGGAGAAGTAGTTAATAAACCAACTGATCCAGTTAAACAAGGCTTACTATTTGCTGGTTGGTATATTGATAGTGGTTTAACTACTTTATATAACTGGGCAGGTGCCGTTAGAAATGATGTGAATTTATATGCTCGCTGGGCAGTAAATCCAAATATACCTCAAGAGACGTATACAATAATTTTTGATACAGATGGCGGAAGTGAAGTTGGTTTTATTGAAGTTGTTGAAAACGAAAAGGCTGTTCTACCAACTAATCCAACAAAAACTGGATATACGTTTGGTGGCTGGTATGTTGATATTACTGATGAATATGCATTTGACATTAATACACCGATTATTCATGATTATGTTTTCATTGCTAAATGGTTATCAAATCATACAGTTACTTTCCTAGATCATGTTAGCAATATTATCAAAGTTCAAACGGTTGGTGATGGCTTAGCAGCAATTGCTCCGATTCCACCAGTTAGGCCAGGATACGATTTCAAATTTTGGGATGTTGCTTTTTCTGAAGTAAGATATAATTTGACTATCAGACCTCTTTATGTTGTTTCAACTTATCAAATTATCTTTAAAGATGCCGATGGGGCCGTATTATCAGAACAAACAATTGAATATGGTTCAAATGCAATATTACCAAGCGATCCTACTTTATTAAATCCGCAAGGATATCATTTTATTGGTTGGGATAAAGTTACAACTAATGTCTCTAGTGATTTAGTTGTTACGGCTAAATATGCTATTAATACATATACTGTCAACTATGCTGATGCTAATGGCAACATTTTAAAAACGCAAGAAGTGCCTCATAATGGCAAAGCTATTAACATTACCGTTGATGTTCCTTATTTAGAACTTCTTGGTTGGTATAACACTAATGCTCTTAGTACTATTTTTAGATTTGATACAACGATTATTACGGCGAATATTACAATTTATGGTAAGTTTGCCTTTGGTAGTAAAATTATGTATGAAACGACATCTTTAACACCGAATACTATCAGGATACTTTCTTGGGATGTCCAGGGAATTACTGATTTGATAGTTCCTGAGTACCTAAACGGTTTGAAAGTTACATCTTTAGGAAATTTAGTAAATACTACTAACTTAAGGAGTATTACTTTACCAAAATCTTTAGGCGAAATAGAAGTTAGTTATCCATCATTGCGGGCTATTTCTTCACTTGAAACAATTATAATAGCAAATGATGCGCCTAATTTTGCAACCGTTAATGGCGTTTTATATAATAAGGCTAAAACAAATTTACTGTTATATCCAAAAGGAAAAACAGATATTGAATTTACACTTGA
>DATESD010000171.1:0-38521 GCA_035270985.1 Bacilli bacterium
ACTATACCGAGCCCTAACAGAAAAAAGCAATCCATATTTACCGCTTAATTTACTAGAGGTCGGATTAATAAAAACTGGCCGAGATGATAAATATTACGATATGTTTCGCTCAAGAATAATGTTTCCGATTGATGACTTAAACGGAAATATTGTTGGCTTTAGCGGTCGGACTTACCATAAAACAAGCAAAGATGAAGCAAAATATGTTAATAGTAATGAAAATATAATTTTCAAAAAAAGCAATATTCTTTATAATTATTCTCGCGCCATTAACACGATCAAACAAAAAGATCATGTCTTTATTTTTGAAGGGTTTTTAGATGTCATTGCTGCCTACCGAGCAAAAGTGGAAAATACTATTGCAACAATGGGAACTGCGCTAACTAATCAACAAATCATTGCAATTAAAAAAACTACTATGAATATAACGCTTTGCTTTGATGGCGATAACCCCGGCATTGAAGCTACCAAGAGAGCAATCGATTTATTTAACCGCGCTAATTTCAACATTAAAGTAATGCTTTTGCCGGAAAATCTTGATCCTGATGAATATGCAAATAAATTTGGAACGGAAAGTTTAAATGACTTTTTGGAAAATAAGGCTTTAAGCGCTCCGGAATATCTCTATGAATTAGAAAAACGTAACTTGAATATCAATGATCCTTATAGTATTGAATCTTTTAAGAAAAATGTATTCAATTTTTTGCGTTTGTTTAATACTAGTTCTCTAACTGAATTTTATATTAAAAAAACCGCGGCTGATTTAGAAATGGCGACCTCATCGTTAAAAGATGATTATAAAAAAGGCCAACAAAAGCAAACTATTTCTGCACCGCGCAGTCGCGAGGCAGGAAGAAGGCCAGCCGCAACAAAGAAACGTTATATCGCCAATGAGAAATGTGCTATTTATCATGCGTATTTTTCTAAAGATTCGTGCACTCTGATTTCAAGTGAGAAAACTAATTTTACTTATGCTGATCCAGATAATCGTAATATTTTATTTAAATTATTTGACTTTTATAAAACTAACGATAAAGTTAACGATGATTTTGTTAATTTATTGACTGCAGAAGAAAAACAGATACTAACAAAAATCTTACAAAAGATAAACAGTGATAATCTAATAAGCTTAGAAGAATGCTTACAAGTAAATATTGAGTTTTTCAATGAAAAAATTCAAGAAAAATTACGAGAATCTTTTAAGGACGATGAAATTGACGATAAAAAAGCAATGGAATTTATTAATTCTAAAAGAATTACCACTAAAATAGTTAAAAAAGAGGAGTGACCTTGTGAACTATGAAAATCCTGAATTAGAATTAATTGTTGAAGATGGAAAGAAAAAAGGATATGTCGCTTTAAAAAAAATACTCGCAATTGTTGATGAAGAAAGTGAAGCTTTTGATGAAGTAACTAAAAAGTTGGAAGCTCTCAACATTGATATAGTGCGTGATTCTGATTTAGAAGCTTATGAATCTAACGATATCGATATCGATTCAGATAGGTTTGTTGAAGATTTTGATGGTTTCATTGGTGAATTAGAAGGTGATCCTGAATTTACCGAGTTTACTAATGAAATTGAAAACGATTTAAAGACAAAAGATATTGAAGATATCGTTTCTGCGGTTATTACTCATACTCAAACTGATGATCCAGTAAAAATGTATTTAAAAGAAATTGGCCAAGTGCCACTATTAACGACTACACGTGAACTAGAATTATCGCGAATTGTGCAACAAGGCTTGATTGCAAAAGATATTATTGAAATAGTTGAACTTGGGCGTCGAGAAGTAACTAACGAAGAAAAAGAAAAATTAAATTTATGTATTGAAGATGGTGAAGATGCTCGAGCGATAATAATTGAATCAAACTTAAGATTAGTTGTTTCGATTGCAAAAAGATATTTAGGCCGTGGGATGCAATTTCAAGATTTGATTCAAGAAGGCAATATGGGATTAATGAAGTCAGTAACAAAGTTCGATCCCACTAAAGGCTTTAAATTTTCAACATATGCAACATGGTGGATTAGGCAAGCGATAACTCGATCAATCGCTGATCAAGCGAGAACGATTAGAATTCCGGTTCATATGGTAGAGACTATTAATAAACTAGTAAGAACGCAGCGAAAACTAACGCAAGAATTACGTCGGGAACCTACTCCTGAAGAAATTGCTGCGGAGATGAAAATTACGGTTGAAAAGGTCCAACAAATTCAAAAAATTGCTCAAGAGCCGGTTTCACTAGAAACTCCAGTCGGAGAAGAAGACGATTCAACATTAGGCGATTTTGTTCATGATAGCGAATTACCCAATCCACTTGATTATACGATTAACGAAAAATATAAAGAAGAAATTGATGAAGTATTAAAAACTTTGACTCCTCGAGAAGAAAAAGTATTGCGTTTACGTTTCGGTTTAGCCGATGGTAAACCTCATACATTAGAGGAAGTAGGCAAAGAGTTTGGGGTAACCCGCGAAAGAATTAGACAAATTGAGGCTAAGGCTATTAGGAGACTTCGACATCCGACTAGGCAAAAGCGACTTAGCCAATTTAAATAAAATAACAGCTAAATTTGTTGTATTAAAAATAGTTGAAAAAGAGGAGTGATTGTATTAACTATGAAAATTCTGAATTAGATTTGATCGTTGAAGAAGGAAAGAAAAAAAGTTATGTCCCTTTAAAAAGCATTCTGGCGATTGTCGATGAAGAAAGTGAAGCTTTTGAAGAAGTAACTAAGAAATTAGAACATTTAAATATTGATATAGTTCAAGATTCTGACTTAGAGGCTTATGAATCTAATGAGATCGATATTGATTCTGAAAATTTTGTTGAAGACTTTGATGGATTTATTGGTGAATTAGAAGAAGACCCGGAATTTGCTGAATTTACTAGTGATATTGAAAATGATTTAAAGGCGAAAGATATCGAAGATATTGTTTCTGTAGCTATTACTCACAGTCAAACTGATGACCCAATCAAGATGTATTTAAAAGAAATTGGTCAAGTACCGTTACTAACTACTATTCGCGAATTAGAATTATCGCGAATTGTTCAACAAGGCTTGATAGCCCAAGATATTATTGAAATAGTTGATTCTGGCCATCGTGAAGTAACTAGTGAAGAAAGAGAAAAGTTAGTATTATGTATTGCTGAGGGTGATGATGCCCGAGAAATCATAATTGAGTCTAACTTACGTTTAGTTGTTTCCATTGCGAAAAGGTATTTAGGCCGCGGTATGCAATTTGAAGATTTAATCCAAGAAGGTAATATGGGGTTAATGAAATCAGTGCCTAAGTTTGATCCAACGCGAGGATTTAAATTCTCAACATATGCAACATGGTGGATTCGCCAAGCAATAACTAGATCGATTGCTGATCAATCAAGAACTATTAGAGTCCCTGTTCACATGGTGGAAACTATTAATAAGCTATTTAGGGCGCAACGAAAACTAACACAAGAATTACGACGGGAGCCAACTCCTGAAGAAATTGCTGCGGAGATGAAAATCACAGTTGAAAAAGTGCAGTTAATTAGAAAGATTGCTCAAACTCCGGTTTCGCTAGAAACTCCAGTTGGAGAAGAAGATGATTCAACGTTAAGTGATTTCATTCCGGATAATGAATTACCTAACCCACTTGATTATACTATTAACGAAAAATACAAAGAGGAAATCGATGAAGTATTAAAAACATTGACTCCTCGAGAAGAAAGAGTCTTACGGTTGCGCTTTGGCCTAGTTGACGGGAAACCTCATACACTAGAAGAAGTAGGCAAAGAATTTAATGTTACTCGTGAAAGAATTAGACAAATAGAAGCTAAAGCTATTAGAAGGCTTCGTCATCCGACTAGAAAAAAGAGACTAAGTCAATTCAAATAAAATTGCAGATAGTTTACTATCTGCTTTCTTTATTAGAGAGGAGAAATGATGGCATCACTAAGATTAAAAACAATCGCTAACTATATTGAACCTTATAAAACAATTGCTGATGTAGGATGCGATCATGGGCACTTAATACTAGAAGCATTTGAAAATCATTATATTGATTTTGCTCAAGCAATTGATAATAAGTCTTTACCATTAAAAAACGCCTTAAAAAACATAACTAAAGCTGGTTTATCGAGTAAAGTTATTTTCACTTTAGGCGATGGCTTAGAGAATTTGTGGGAGGGCATCGAAGTTATTGTCATTTCTGGAATGGGTGGCTATAATATTATAAAGATATTAAGCAATAATAGTAATAATGAAGCTAAAAGATTTATCCTGCAAGCTAATCGTAATGTTTACAACTTGAGAAAATATTTAATGGAAAATGGCTATCGGATTGTTGATGAAGATATTATTCTGGAAGACGAAAGGCACTACGAAATAGTTGTTTGTGAACGAACTGCACGGGTGGTAGATTATAGTGAAAAAGAACTTAGATTTGGGCCGGTTTTGTTGAAAAAAAGAAGTCAAGTTTTAATTGATAAACTAAAACAAGAAAGAGATAAATTAGCTTTAATCGATATAAAAGTTGAATCAATCGATGAAAAAATAAGGAGGTTAGATGAAATTATATGCTCGCGAAAAAAATAATTGAATATCTGGAGAAAAGATTTCCTCGAGAAAATGCTGAAGATTTTGATATTCCTCGAATCGGATTAATTGTTGGTAGAGACGATTTTATCGTTAATAACATTTTATTGGCACTAGATTTATCAGTAGAAGTTGTTAATGAAGCGATAAAAAATAAGGCTAATTTTATCATTATTCACCATCCTTTCTTTTTTGAACCAATGCATAAAATATTGTTAAATACTGAAAAAGGTGATGTTGCCAAGGTGTTATTAGTGAACGATATTTCTGTATATGCGATGCACACAAACTTAGATGTCGGTGCTGGCGGTGTTAATGATGTTCTTGCTGAAAAACTTGAAATTATGAATATTCAAATCGCTAATGGTGAAGTAGGAAAACATAATTACTTGCGTTTCGGTAATATAAAAGAAATTACTTTAGAAGGACTAGCTAGATTTGTCAAAGAAACGTTTAATTTGACGGGTGTCAAAATACTAGGCGATTTCGCCCAAAAAATAAGCAAAATAGGTGTTATAGGCGGTAGTGGTGCTCATGATTTTGATATTGAATGTGCCTATCAGAACGGCTGTCAAGTTTTAATAACTGGCGAAGTAAAATTAAATAATGCTCAATACGCGAAATATTTAGGCTTAAACATTATTGAAGTGAACCATGGCGTCGA
Organism: Bacilli bacterium; assembly: GCA_035270985.1. Lineage (GTDB taxonomy): Bacteria > Bacillota_I > Bacilli_A > ML615J-28 > CAG-698 > JAAYBG01. The sequence continues at coordinate 5,241 of DATESD010000171.1, forward strand.
AAAATTTGTTTTTTATAAATTAAAAAAAGATCTAGAAATTGATCTAGATCTAAAAGATAAAGTTAAAGTATCGAAGTTTGAAACGGATCCTTTAAAATTCTTTGCATAAAAAAAGTAGCTAAGGCTACTTTTTTATGTTAGTTTTATTTTTCAATAATTGCTTCTACTGGGCACACTTCTTGGCATGAACCACAATCGATACAAGCTTCTGGATCGATAACATAAATATCGCCTTCCTTAATGCAATCAACTGGGCATTCAGATGCGCAAGTACCACAAGCGATACATGAATCTGTAATAAATCTTGGCATAAAAAGTCCTCCTTTAATCCTCCTATATTATACTATAAATAGTAAAATAGGTAAAGACATATTTGTAAAAATAGCAATGAAAACGAATACTGTCATTTATAAGTATTGTAATACTTGCATTTTATCGATAATTATAGTAAAATAACTTATATTAAAAAAGGAGTGATACAATATGTGGACGCTACAAATTTGGGCTTGGTGTTTAATTATTTTGGGCTTTCTTCTTGTTGGAGCTGTGATAGGCTTTTTCGTTTCAAGAAAAATAATGACAAAATATTTAGAAAAGAACCCTCCTGTTAATGAAAAAATGATCCGTGTTATGTTCCAACAAATGGGAAGAACACCATCAGAGAAGCAAGTACGTCAAGTTATGGCTTCGATGACTCAAGCTAAAAATGAATAGTTAGAATTAAAAATAAAACATGCTCCGAAAGGGCATGTTTTTTTATTGACTGTTTTTTCTTCCCCACTTTATTTTTGCCTCTTGATGGTGATATAATCTTTTAATGTTACTGAGATGGCGAAAGTAAATTACCGATAGAGATATTAATGATACAATAGCGAAGTAGATATCGATATCTTTTGCTAATATATAGTCGTAACCGATAAAAGTCATTATCACAACGATTATAGTAACAAAAGAAGCGGATATTAAAGATCCCAAGGAAACATAACTTGATAAGTAAGTTACAAGAAAGAAAATTATTAAGGCGATTAATAATAACCATGGGCAATATCCGAGAATAACTCCTCCACTCGTGGCAACTGCTTTTCCCCCTTTAAATTTTAGATAGATTGAGAAGGTATGCCCCAGGATGGCGAACAAACCGTATATCATCGGCGATAAAAAACAATATTCACTGGGGATGATATTAAATCTAAATAAGAAGACAATAATAAAACCTTTAAAGGTATCTAAAACATAAGTTATTATTGCGTATTTGTTTCCTAGAACTCTACCGGTATTTGTAGTGCCGATGTTTTTGCTCCCGTGTTCTCTAATATCAACGCCTTTAATTTTACCGATGACAAAGCCGAAGGGGATTGCCCCCAATAAATAAGCAACAACAAGTAAACCATATTTAATCATCATATATTTTCTCCAATTTGTTATTTATTATACCACAAAGTGATTAATAAAACAATATTGAAAAACAAGAAAACATTGTTGATTAACATGGTCATTGAAATACGAAAAAAACTTTTGAAGAGAGGTTAAACATACTCATAAAGCATTAATGAATACGAAAAGCAACTTAAAATATTGTTTTACTTTTCGTTTAATATATGCTATAATATAGATAGATTAATAAGAAGGAATGATGAATATGGCAAAAATTAAAAGCGATGATTACACTGGTGAAAAGATTCAGGTCTTAAAAGGACTAGAAGCTGTTAGGAAACGTCCGGGGATGTACATTGGTTCAACCGACTCACGGGGGCTTCATCGCCTAATATGGGAAATCATTGACAATGGCGTTGATGAAGTGTTGGGTGGTTTTGCTAACCATGTTAAGGTTATTATTCGCAAGGGTAATATTGTTGAAGTACAGGACAACGGCCGCGGGATCCCGATTGATATGCATAAAGAGGGAGTCCCAACACCACAGGTTGTCTTTGCTACTTTGCATGCTGGTGGAAAATTTGACTCTACAGGGGCATATAAAGTTTCTGGAGGCCTTCACGGAGTTGGAGCGAGCGTCGTTAATGCTTTGAGTGAATGGATTGAATTAACAATTAATCGTGATGGTAAGCAATATTTTCAAAGATTTGAAGATGGAGGCAAAGTTATTCGTAAGCCGAAGATTGTTGCCGATTCATCAAAGCGAAAAGGAACTACTGTTGTTTTTAAACCTGACTCGTCAATCTTCTCAACAACGTTAATAGATTATAAATTATGTGCTCAACGCTTAAAAGAAGCAGCTTTTCTAATAAAAGGCTTAAAAGCTGAATTATTTGATGAAAGAAATAATACTCATGAAATATTTAAATATGACGATGGGATTGTTGAATATGTCAATACACTAAATGAAGGAAAAGAAAAGATTCATGAACCTGTTTACTTGGTTGGATCTTATGGTAAGATTCAAGTGGAGGCCGCACTGCAATATACGACTAAAACATATTCTGAAAATGTTTTATCGTTTGTTAATAATATTAAAACTCGCGATGGTGGAACTCATGAAACAGGGTTAAAGAGTGCCATTACAAAAACTTTTAATGATTATGCAAGGATGAAGGGCTTATTAAAAGATAAAGATCCAAACCTTGATGGTGTTGATATTCGTGAGGGACTAACGGTAGTCTTATCAATTCGCATTCCCGAAGATTTGTTGCAATTTGAAGGCCAAACTAAAAATAAACTTGGAACTGCTGATGCAAAGGTGGCAGTCGAACAAGTTGTTGGTGAGCAATTTAAATTTTATTTGTCGGAAAAAGGAGAAATCGCTAATATTCTAATCAATAATGCTCTTCGGGCCTTTAGAGCTCGTGAAGAAGCCCGTAAAGCTCGTGACTCGGTGCGGATGATTAAGCAAAAAATCGGCAAACCGATAAATATGAATGGCAAACTGAGTCCAGTTATTGAAAAAAACCCAGAAAGAAATGAACTGTTTATCGTTGAGGGTGATTCAGCGGGAGGAAGTGCCAAACAAGGGCGTGATAGTCAATATCAAGCAATTCTTCCATTACGTGGTAAAGTAATAAATGCCGAAAAAACCAAAACTGATGAATTGTTAAAAAACGAAGAAATAATGGCAATGATTCATGCAATTGGGGCTGGATTTGGACGCGATTTTAATATTAGTAAATCGAACTATAAAAAAATAATTATCATGACCGATGCTGATACTGATGGTGCACATATTCAAGTTCTGCTATTGACTTTCTTTTTTCGGTATATGGCTGAATTAATTTTAAATGGATATGTTTACATTGCTTTGCCACCGCTTTATAAAATATCAGGTAAAAATATTATTGAGTATGCCTGGACCGATGAAGATTTAAAAACAAAAGCGGGAACTTATAAAAATATCAATATTCAAAGGTTTAAAGGCTTAGGGGAAATGAATAAGGATCAGCTATGGGATACAACGATGAATCCGGAAACAAGAACCTTAATTAGAGTTAATATTGAAGATTTTAGTGATGCCGATGGCCGCATTAGTGTTTTAATGGGCGATGATGTTGAACCACGTCGCGAATGGATTGAAAAAAACGTTTCCTTTGAATACATTGATAACTTTACTTTAGAAAACGCGGAGGCAACAAACGATGGCCAAGAAATCTAGTATAACTAAAAAAATTAATGCATTTGTTGATGAAAAGATTTTGAATGAAAATCTCGAAGACATTGTTGGCGAAAGGTTTGCCCGCTATGCTAAATATATTATTCAAGATCGTGCTCTCCCCGATGTCCGTGATGGCTTAAAACCAGTCCAAAGAAGAATTCTTTTTGCGATGTATAAACTTGGGCTTTTTAGTAATAAGCCTTACAAAAAATCGGCGCGAATTGTCGGTGATGTAATTGGTAAATACCATCCTCATGGAGATACTGCTGTTTATGAAGCGATGGTGAGATTATCACAAGACTTTAAAATGCGATTACCACTAGTTGATATGCATGGTAATAATGGTAGTATTGATGGTGATTCACCAGCAGCTATGCGTTATACTGAAGCAAGATTATCAAAATATGCGGAATCATTACTTCAAGATATAAATAAAAAAACAGTAGGTTTTATTCCAAATTTTGACGACGAGGAATACGAACCAACAGTTTTACCAGCAAAATTTCCTAATCTCCTTGTAAATGGGTCGACCGGCATATCAGCGGGATATGCTACTGATATTCCTCCTCACAATATTGATGAGATTATTAATGCCGTTATCTACCGGATGAATAACCCTGAATGTAGTTTAAAAGAGATTATGAATATTGTTAAAGGCCCTGATTTTCCGACTGGTGGGATTGTCCAAGGAATTGAAGGAATAAAAAGTGCTTATAAGAATGGCCGCGGCAAAATTATTGTTAAGTCGAAAACGGAAATTATTGAAGAAAAGAATATGTTTAAATTAGTTATTACTGAGATTCCCTATGAAGTTAATAAATCAGTACTAGTTAAAAAAATGACTGATGTTGTTGAAGCTAAAAACGTCGATGGTGTTATTGATATTCGTGATGAGAGTGGTCGTGACGGACTACGAATTGTCGTTGATATTAAAAAAGACATTAACCCTGAATTCATCCGTAATTTCTTCTTTAAATCAACTGATTTACAAGTGAACTATAATTTCAATGTGATAGCTATCGCTAATAAACGACCAACGCAAATGAGTTTAATCGAAATTATCGATGCTTATATCGCTCATCAAAGAGAAATTGTTACTAATAAAAGCAATTATGAACTGCATAATGCAAAAAAGAGATTGCATATAGTCGAAGGTTTGATTTCAATGATTTCGATTTTAGATGCCGTAATTAAAACGATTCGTTTTTCGGCGAACAAGAAAGATGCTAAAGAAAACCTCGTTTCAACGTATGAATTTTCCGAAGAACAAGCGGAAGCAATTGTTATGTTGCAACTTTATAAGTTAACTAACACTGATATATATGCTTTGCAAAAAGAAAAAGAAGATTTAAATCATAGTGTTGAACAATTAAACGATATTTTATCTAATGAGTCTTCATTGCTGTCGGTTATAAAAAACGAATTACTAACGACCCTAACAGAACTATCTTCACCACGAAAAACTGTTATTGAACATAAAATTGATGAAGTTAAAGTTGAAGTCAAAGAACTAATAGCCAAGGAAGATGCGATTCTTTTAATAACTCGTGATTGTTATATTAAAAGAATGACACCGAAAAACTACGCTATCGAAGAAGAAACGAAGCTTAAAGATAATGATATTATTATCGCAAAATACGATGTCACGACGCTTGATACTTTGCTGTTATTCACTAACCAAGGTAATTATGTATATTTGCCAGTGCAAAACATTCCTGATGTTAAACATAAAGATTTGGGGCGCAATGTCAGTACCCTAGCTTCAATTGCCGCTGATGAAAAAGTAATCTTCACAGTTGCCATTGATGACTTTAATGCTGATCGCTATCTTTTGTTTACTACTAAAAATGGTTTGACGAAGCGAACACATATTCGTAATTTGAACGCTGAGCGATATTCTCGTGCTTTAAAAGCAACAAAGATTCGTGATAATGATGAATTAGTTAGTGTTGATATTTGCCACGGTGATGAAAATGAAGTTGTCATGGTAACGAAACTAGGATTTATAAATCGCTATAACGCTAATGAAATTAGTTTATTTGCTCCCGCCTCTTTTGGTGTCAAAGCTTTAGAGATGAAGGGTAGACCTGATGACGAGGTCGTAGCAGGCCATTACATAGATAGCAAAGATACAATTATGTTGTTGAATCAAAAAGGCGTAATTAAAAAGATGAAGCCAAGTGATATTACTAAAGGCAAGAAAAATCATGTAGGTCGTCAATACGTTGCAATCGCAAAAAAGAATCCGGTTTATGTTGTCGATTGTGAAATCATTCATAAAAACAATGCTGATTTTAGTAATGACAATATCTTTATCGAAGGTACTGAGGGATTAACAGGACTAAATTCAGCCGGCAAAACAAGCCCTAAAATAGGGGACATAGGTAGTGTAACAAAAATAATAATGGCGCGCAACAATAGCGATTTCGCTAAGGATTAGAGGTGCTTTTATGAGTTGTATAAAAAATATTAATAGATTTTTAATCCCCAATGATGTGATTGTTGTTCTAGGTGAGATTTACAGGTATATTGGAAATTCCAAACGCTATAACGAAGTCGTGGGCGGTGATAAGGAAAGAGTAATCGAACAAACAGTTGAGCGTGATGCATATTTCCTGGGATCTTTGATAAAACTTGATATCAGCGATATGCGTAGCCGTCTTATTATTACTAAGGATTCTAGTCCGCGTAATAAAGAAGAAACAACCTTGTATAATCTTAAAGATATGTTGATGACTTTACAAAAAAGACCTAAACAATTTGGAATTCAAAGTAATGATATTTTAAATATTATCAATTTTGTCTTTTCTCACGCTAATAATCCGATAAAATTTGATTACGCGACGACAGAAAAGAAGTCTATCTTGCAAAGCCAGAACATGAAAAGCAAGAGATTAATTATTGATGAAATTACGGAAGATATTAACACGCTATTACAAAATAATAGCTTTGAAAAGATCACGCTTTACTTGCATTACTTTATCGATTTTTATAACATAAAACCCTTTACTGCACAAAATGAATTAGCAAGTTTGTTGTTGCTGTATTTATTGATAATTAAGACAGATGTTGAAGCGTTTAAATATGTTAGTTTTTTCCAATTGGTTAAAGAAGATTACCATAATTTCCAAACGGAACTACTTAATGCAAGTTTTAACTGGCAAGAGGGGTATTCGCAATCGCTTGGTTTTATTCGTTATATGGAAAAATTAATTTTAAAAGGATATACACGAACAGAAGAAATTATCAAAAATTATAAATTTGATCAAAAGTTAAATAAAATTGATAATATTGAACGAACAATTAGCAATATGAAAGAAGTATTTGCTAAAGAAGAAATCAGAGTAATTCACCCCTACGTCAGCGAGTCAACGATCAATAGGGCTTTAATCAATCTTCGCGATGGTGGTTATATTAAGCCAATTGGCAAAGGCCGGAGCGCAAAGTGGATGAAAGTCGCACGAGGTTATAATAATGACTAAAGCTAATTATCATACTCACACGTATTTATGTGGTCACGCCGAAGGCTTGCCTATTGATTATGTTAAAAAAGCAATTGAACTAGGCCTTGAACATATTGGCATATCTGATCATGGTTATTTAAAAAGCAGATGGACAGAAAGAATGAATCTTGATTCCTACCAAAACATTTACTTAAAAAACATCGATGAAGCTATCGAAAAATATGGTGCTAAAATCAAAATTTTTAAAGGCTTAGAATTAGAATATCTTGAAGGATATGATGATTTATACAAACGTTATTTTAAAGAAAATGATTATTTAATGTTAGGCCAACATATTGTTGAAGTTGACCATGTAGATTTTGATTTATATAAACCAATGAATGATAAGTTAATTATTGCTTACAAAAATGCAGTTATAAAAGGGATGGAAAGTGGTTATTTTAAAATTCTAGCTCATCCTGATTTATATATGCTGAGATACTTAGAATGGAATGACTTAACAGAAGCGATTGCTATTGCAATTACCGAAAGTGCGATAAAAAATGATGTTTATTTAGAAATAAATAGCAATGGCACGCGAAGAACAGCGACATATACAAATGATCTAGAATTAACGTGGCTATATCCACGCTTAGAATTTTGGCGAATTGTCAGTCGCTATCCAGAAGCGAAGGTAATTGTCGGCGACGATGCTCATTATTTAGATCACCTTCATGATCTAGCCGTGAAAAATGCAATCTTGTTTGCCCAAAAATTGGGAATAAAATTACATGATAAGATTCTATCGGTGCTAGAATGAACCGGAAAAGATTTGTTTATTGGTTAATTAGCATTATTGTTACGTTGGCCTTAATAATTTATATTTGGTTTTCTGATGATGAATACTATATGTTTTACACATTATTAGGCATGGGATTGATTTTCCCTAACTTCACATTTAAAAAAATAGAAAAGCGAAAATTAATGGAAATTATTGTTGATTATTCACAAACGGGGAATGTTAAAAAGTATCTTGATTCTTTAAGCCTTTTCAACAAGAAAATGGTAAAAAATAAAAAAAATAAATATTTTGATTTAATATCATATGCCCATGCTTATATGGATATGGGTAACTTTGAAGGGGCAAAAGATATTTTAGATAAATTAGTTGAAGAAGAACCAAGGTTTACAAGTTTAATTCGCTTTTTCTATTATCGAGCGTGGATAAATTATTTCCTAAATTACGGTTTAGATGGTGAAGCTAAAAAACTTTTAGATCAGTTAAAAGCGATGATTGAGTTAGCAGCTCCACAGCTTAGACAGCAATACATTATTAATTATCAAATTTTGGTGGCGAAATATAATATTCGTTGTGATGTCCTACTAATTGAAACAAAAGCAACATTGAAACAAATAATCGATGCTAATCCGACGCCTTTAATGACAGCATCGACTAGTTACTACGTTGGAATTATCGAATATAAACTAGGCAATTTTAGCGAAGCTAAAAGCATCTTTAATGAGGTCGCTAAATTTAATGAACAGCTCCATTTTGTTGTTAAAGCAAAAGAATATTTACATAGATTATCAGAATAGAGCACTGAATAAAAGTGCTTTTTTAAGGTAAAATTGACTTTTTATGCGATTTTTATTATAATAATAGTAAGTAATGACGAAGAGGTGTTTTATGTATAAATTGATACTTGTAGACGATGAACAAGATGTACGCAATAGAATTATTGCCTCAATTCAGAAAATTGATAGTGGGTTTGAAGTTATTGCCAATTATGACAATAGTTTAGATGCTTTTGAGGGTATAATTCAGCTGAATCCAGATTTGGTTGTTACAGACATAAGAATGCCATTTATGACGGGGATTGAACTTTTGAAGAAAATCAAGGAAAGCCTACCTTTGATTAAATCAATTATTATCACAGGCTTTGATGAATTTGATTATGCGAGACAGGCGATTGATTTAGGAGTTTCTGGCTTCCTAACTAAGCCGATTACAATGACTGATTTAGAAGAAGTTTTGCGGAAAGCAAAAGAAGATCTCGATGAAGAGTTCCAGCGAAATACTAACCTGGAGAACATGGAAAACTTTATTAAAGAATCGTTGCCCTTGATTAAAGAAAATAATTTGCAAAGATTGATATCCTTATCTAATCCAGAAAAAAAATTCTTAAAAAAATTAGAAGGTAACGGTATATTTTTAAATTATAAATACCATTTAGTTACTGTTATGGATATGGACTTAGATTTAGAAAATACTAACATCGAAAAATATGAGATGAATTTTCTTGCTGTTAAAAAGTTTATTGATGAAGGCTTACAAAATTACTTTTACCATGAGACATTTACTAAAAATGATGAAATAGTTACGATTATTAAATCTAATGATGCTATAACAATGAAGCAAGTAGAACATTGTTTTGAATATGTCTTGATGAAAACGAAGAAGTTCCTCGAGTTTACAATCAGTGTCGGCATTAGTAATTCATCTACGCATAAAAACTTTAAAGAAATGTATCGTGAAGCTCAATCTGCTCTCGAATTGCGTTCAATAATGGGTGGGAATGAGATCTATTTTGTGAGCAATATTGATAGCAATTATCGAAAAGTCCGGATGATTGATGATGATGAATTAAAGGAATTGAGTTATGCAATTAAGTACCGCACAGGAAGTGAAACAAAAGCTTTATTAATGTCGCTTAAGGAAAAAATTGCTAAACCAGAATACATCATATATAACCCTTTTAATCTATCTAACATTTTAAACTCTATTGTAAAGTCATGTGATGACTTGGATATTTTCTATGGAGAAAGTAAAATGTCTTTTTATGAAAGATTATTTGAAATGAAAACCTTAGATGAAACATTTAATTGGTTTGAAAGTTTAATCGGTAAAATTAAAACGATTAACCAAAACACTATAGCTGACAGTATCCAAAGAAATTTAAATAAAATTACTAATTATATTGATTCTCATTACACTGATAATGATTTAAGTTTAGAATTTTTATCAGATAAAGTAAATATAAGTATTAGTTATATAAGTGCTATTTTGAAAAAAGAGCAAAACACAACTTTTGTAAAATATGTAACATATTTGCGAATGGAAAAAGCTAAAGAACTTTTACAAAATCCTAACATGAAAATAGTAGATGTTGCTGAGGCAGTAGGGTATAGTGAGCCTTATTATTTCAGCCATAGTTTTAAAAAATATCAGGGCGTGTCCCCGAAAGAGTATCGTACGAGTGAAAGTACGGAAAAATAATTTTTTAAACAAAAAAAGATCGATAGAGTTTAATATTCTCGTTTCTTGTCTATCGATTATGGTGGGATTTTCTTTGCTGTTAAGCTTATTGTCACTAAATAGCTTTTCTGAATTTGTCCAAAATACTTCTGAAGCCCAAACAAAAGAAATTAGCCGACAAATTGTTCATAATTATGATAATTACATTTCAACAATCATTGATGCCTATAACGGTATTCAAGTAAAAATTGACAACTTAGATGTTAAGGCTAGTGCTGAAGTGACTAGAGGTTATCTTGAAGATTTCTTGTTATTTAAAACCGATATTACCGACATTTCTTTGTTTTCTCTTGATGGTGTACTCTATGGATCAACAACTACAACTATTTATAATCCAGGCTTGGTAATCCAACAAGCTTGGTTTGAACGGGCTGTCAATGAGCCATCATTAGTCTTTTTCTCAAATCCTTATATTGTCGATGGTGATTTCCGTATTTTAGTCAGCAAAGTAGTTAAACATAATCGGGGAACTGAAAAAGCTTTGATGATGATGGAATTAGACTCGAGTCCGATAATTAACCTTGCTGAAAGTGCGAATTTAGGCAAAGAAGGGCGAATATTACTGCTAGACAGCGATTATAACAATATTTATTCGTCGATAAACGATAAAGAACTAAGTAAAGCTATTCGGACCGTCAAAGAAATTATTATTGGTTCTGGTAAGGCACACCTTAATAGCTATGATATGGATGTCAATGTTGACACACTAACAAATACTAAATGGAAAATTGCTGTTTTTATTAATATTGATAACACAAAAGCTGTTCAAGAAAATTATATTTTTATTATCATCATTATTGGTCTATTTATGGTAGTGGCTGCGGTTACGATTATTGGGTTTACTTCCCGAAGAATTGCCAATCCATTAAAGGTTTTAGAAAAATCGATGAAGAAAATTGAACAAGCAGACTTTTTAATCATCGAACCCGTCGAAGAAGGTTCGCAAAAAGAAGTAGCAAGCCTTAGTAATAGCTTTAACTTGATGATGGCCCGAATCAAAGAGCTGATGGACCGAATTATTGTTGAACAAAATGCTCAACGTGAAAGCGAGTTAAAAGCGTTACAAAGTCAAATAAATCCTCATTTTCTATACAATACTTTGGATTCGATAGTTTGGTTAATTGAAAACGATAAAAACACTGATGCCTCGCAAATGGTTGTGGCGCTCGCAAAATTATTTAGAATAAGTATTTCGCGCGGGAGAAATATAATTACTATCAAGGATGAATTAGAACACGCTCGTAGTTACTTAATTATTCAAAGATTTCGCTATTCCGATTCTTTTAAATATGAATTTGATGTCGATGAAGAAGTGCTAGAATACACTACAATGAAACTTATCTTACAGCCTTTAATAGAAAATGCTATCTATCATGGCTTAAAAAATATAATTGATGAAGGCTTTATTAAAATAGGCGCTCATCGCGAACAAGATAATGTTGTTTTTACGGTAACAGACAATGGCTATGGCCTAAAAAAAGAGAAGATCGAGCAATTATACACTAATTTTAAAAATCCTCACCTAAATGATGGCGTTGGATTGAAAAATGTATATTTAAGATTAGTATTATATTATGGTAAGGCGGCAGATTTGCAAATTGAAAGCGAACTTGATGAAGGAACAACCATAAAAATAATAATACCAATAAAAAGGAGTGAGCAGAATGTTGAGAATTAAAAAAGCATTACTACTTATTGCATTTTTATTAATTTCTCTAGTTACTGTTAGTTGCAAGAAAAACACGGTGCAAATAGGTGTTTTAGTTTATAGTGAGTCTGATGCTAAAATAAGTGAAATAATAGAATATGTTAAAACAAATATAAATTCCGAATATGAATTGTTGATTAAATATGCTAATCAATCACAGTCAGTGCAAAACGATCAATTCTTAGAAATGCTAGACTTGAAAGTTGATTTAATTCTCGTTAATTTGGTTGATAGATTGGTCGCTAACACGTTTGTTGAGAAAAGCAACATAACTAATACTCCTTTAATTTTCTTCGATCGTGAGCCATTATACGAGGATTTATTGCGAGGAGATGCTGCTTATTATGTAGGTTCAGACTCGAAAGGCTTCGGAATATTGCAGGCGCGAATGTTGAAAACAGTGTCAGGATCTGCGTATGATCCAATTAGAGCCGTTGATAAAAACAATGATGGTATATTGCAAATTGTATTTATGAAGGGTGAGCAAGGCCACCAATTAACTGAATATATTACGGATACATGTATTTCAGAAATCCTTGCTAAGCAATATAAAATAGACGTTTTGACGATGGAATTCACTGATTGGCGCCGAGAAACAGCTAAAGAAAAAATGGCTAAAATTTATAAGAAATATGGAAATAGTATTGAAGTTGTCATTGCTAACAGCGATGAATTAGCTTTAGGAGTAATTGATTTTGTTATCGAGAAAAACTTGAAATTAGTTTCCTCAGGAAATAAAGAATTCATGCCGTTTGAAATTATCGGGGCGACCGCCAATGAAGAGAGCATCGCCGCAATAAAAAAAGGTTTTATATATGGTAGTGTTATTGACGATCATATTGCCAAAGCAAAAGTTATCATATCGCTAGTTGAATTTTTACTTTATAAAAAGCCGGGAGATGTATTTTCGATTACAGAATGCGAAGAGGGAATCGACAAGGACAATATTTGCGCGGAAAATAACCTTATGATTTACATATCGGGTGAAGAAATTAGTAAAAAGACTTTGAACAAATAATTCGAATAAACAAAAGATAAACCACCTTGTTCTAATGAAGGGTGGTTTTTTTAATTTTATGTCAGACAAATTATTTAAATATGCTAGTATAGGTCGCGTGAGAGAAGATTAGGAAAAGCATGATAGGTAATCAACAATAAGATTCTCTAATAAGCCGTGTAGCGATAGGGATCTCGTAAACAAAACCATATATACATATAATAGAGAAATGCTATTTTTAAAAAAACATATTTTATCAAACAGCAAACGAAGAAGAGGCATAGCTATAAATAAGGGAAAATTGTCATTTTGTTTATAACTGCCTTTTATTTTGATGTCTTATCAAGTGCCTATAATAAATATTATGTAAAGTAAAATATACATAGGAGCTCGGCATAGATATACAAACGATGTTTAAACTTTGAAAGGCAAAATAATATGGTAGTTATATGTGGCTGCTGTTTAATAATTATATTTTTGCTTGTGAGGAGGCATAATAGTTTTCCCGGATTTTATATTTATAACGATCTAAAAACAAAAAAATGCAGATAATTAGAGCTTTGTTTTGGCTAATCAGCTAACTGTTGGAGCGCTATAGGCGAGTTATATTTTAATTTAGTTGACTGATATGAATTATCTTTACCAGTGAATTCTTTAAAAAGGGAATCAATTTTAGGGCGAACTATTTCTGAAAAACACATAAGGATAGTATTAAACGTGGAAAATATTCCTAAAAAAATTATAACGGTTTCACCTAAGCTGGTTATATTTAATTTATTCGCTAATATTTAAAAAACCCTTGTAATTTCGCTTTTGTCGGCTTCTTTCTCAAAGGTGATTAATTAACTGTTGTAGGATAGTAAAACGATTACAGGCGAAATAATTGACCTAAAAACTACTCTGGCAATAAGACTGCTCTTTTATGTGACCATTAGTATTAAAAGCTTAATTAGTGGCTAAGATAGCATTACTCGAATGCTAATTTATTTATTTTTAGATTAAGTTCAACCTCTCTTGTGAACAAAAAAAACAGAAATAAATGTACTCATTATTGTATTTGGGTATGTTAAAGCAAATAAAAGCTGGATAAATAAAAAAATGCAGAATTGATCTGCATTTTTATTTTTTAAGGAAATAACACTTTTACTTGGACTGATTTAATCTCATTCGCGGCATTTAACACTTTAAAAGTAATATAATTTTTAGTTGAATCGCGATTTATTAAAGTTCTTTTTGTAACTGCTTGGCTATGAATATCTAAAACTTTTTCTTCAACAAGAACGTATTCAGTATTATCTAATGTTGTAAATTCAGTCATTGTTGCTGTAACGATTGTTGAATGTATTAACTGATTTCTGCTATTAAATTCACGAATAACATTATCGTCAGGAGTATCAACTTTATTGATTTTTATTATGTAAGACAATACATAATTATAAGTTTTTATAACGACTTCTTCTGATTTATTTAAAAAATAACTTCCTCCAGATATATTAGTTATTTGATTTTTTAGAGAAAGCTCATAGGTACCATCAGTATTTTTATATATGCCATAAATTAAGATTGGGGTTGTAACGTTTATGCTTTGATAGTAATTACCATTGATAAAAGCACAAACACTATCCGGGCTAATAATATCACCATCTAAGTAACTATATTCATATTTAAAGTCAAATAAAGCATCGCCGAGAAAACTAATAATAGTGTATTCATCATTTAATATGAATCCGTTAATAGGTATATCATCTAAATTAGATAAATTTTTTATGTTTTCTAGTTCTTCAGTACTTTCGATAATAGTCAAACCGACCATTTTTTTTGTTCCCTCTGTAACTTCTCGTTGTAAGCAGCCAGCTAACAGGAACATAGATAAAATTAACATGATCATAATTAGGTGACGTTTAATCATATATGCTAGCTCCTTGCTCTAATTATAATTAAAAATAGATTTTTTTTAAGTTTAAATAGTCTTGAAAAGTAATAAAACAAATATTAACATATAAATTATAACATAATATCTTTTAAGAAGCAATTAATATTTGTTTGCAATAAATAGAAAAAGCATGAAAATTTAATCATGCTTTGTTTTTTTTCGCTTTGCGTATAATCTTATTAAAACGATAGTTTATAGCCCTTTTCTGAGAAGATTATCTTTAATTAAGTGGGTAATTAGCTGTTGTTATCCTCTAATGAGGGCAATTTTCGTATATTTTTACGATATTTTTTAATGCTTAGCTAACCACGTGAAAATATCATTTTTAACTTCTTCTTTACATAATTCTAGCAAGATTTCATGGCGAGCTTGATCATATAGTTTAAATGTTAAATCACTCATTTGCTTTTTAACATATGTATTATAAAGCTTAGTTGAATTTTTTCCGCAACCGCCAACAGGATCGTTACCACCACTTAAAATCAATAATGGTAAGTCTTTTCTGACTAACTCAAAATTGGCATTAATATCTTTTAAACCTTTGAAAAAATCTTTAAAGTAAGCGGCTGTAAAGATACCACCGCAATATGGATCAGCAACATATTTATCAACTTCTTTTTCATCACGATTTAACCAATCAAATTCAGTTCGATTAGGCTTAAAAACATTATTATAAGATTTAAAAGATAAATTATTCAGTAAGTTACTGCGATATCGTCGCCCCTTAAACTTGTTAGTAATTTGGGCAATAAGTAAACCGATACTTAAAAGTAAATTAGGGTTTTGTGAGGAACCACTTAAAATTAAACCGTCTATTTTAGTACCATATAATTGGGCAAAACGCTGGCCAATGAAAGATCCCATGCTATGGCCAAACAAAATAATTGGTGAATCTGGATTCTCTTCTTTGATAATTTCACAAATTTCCGATAAATCGGTAACCATTATTTCAAAGTTATCGCCTTCGCCCATATAACCATAATCTTGTTGGGATAAAATAGTATCTTTATGACCTCTTTGATTATGTCCATAAACAATATAGCCTTTTTGGGCAAGTTCTTTAGCAAAATCGTCATATCTCTCGATATGTTCGGCCATTCCGTGAGAAATTAAGATGGCTCCTTTAAAAAGTTGTCCTTCTTTAAACCACTTATAGCCTTTAATATGTCCTTCATTGCTGAGATTATAAGTAACTGAAACTTTCTTTACTAACTCGTTCATTTTTTCTCTCCTTTTATTAGATCTTTAAGAAAACTTTTACCATTTTCCATTGGTTTTAAAGCGAAATTATCTAAAATAGTTGCTCCAACATCACTAAAAGTATTTCTAACGCCTAAATTTTGGCCTTTAAGGCTTGGTGAATAAGCAAGGAGTAAAACATACTCTCTTGTATGATCGGTTCCAAAATGGGTTGGATCATTTCCATGATCAGCACAGACAATTAATAAATCATCGTCTTTGATGTAGTTTAGTAATAACTTTAATTGTGAGTCAAACTCTTCAAGACAATTAGCATAGCCAATAGCATCACGACGATGCCCGTAAAGAGCATCAAAATCAACGAGATTAACAAAACACAAACCATTGAAATCAATCTTTTCGGCAATCTTAATTGTTTCTTCCATGCCGTGGTAATTACTTTTAATTTTTGTTGATGCAGTTATTCCCTCACCATCAAAGATATCATTTATTTTACCAATAGCAATTACATCATGATTATTTTCTTTTAAGTAGTCAAGTGCTGTTTGCGCAAGAGGCTTGACAGCATAATCATGACGATTTGCAGTCCTTTTAAAAGTTTCATTATTACTACCAATGAATGGTCTGGCAATAATTCTTCCAACCATCCATTCTGGATTTTCTAAAGTAATTTTACGAGCAATCGCGCAAACACGATATAATTCTTGGAGAGGAACGATATCTTCATTAGCAGCAATTTGTAAAACGGAATCGGCTGATGTATAAATTATTAAAGCTTTAGTTTTTACGTGTTCTTCTCCTAAAACTTTAATTATTTCGGTACCACTAGCTGCATAGTTGCCAATAAACTTATGACCGGTTTCAAGTTCTAACTTTTTAATTAGTTCTTGGGGAAAACCATTGTCAGTAAAGGCGGGAAAACTTTGTTTTACTTCTAGTCCCATCATCTCCCAGTGTCCCGTTAAGGTATCTTTGCCAACACTTAATTCTTTCATTTTACCATATGAAGCTAGAGGAGATTTGTTTGGTGGAGTGTTATTGATGTCAGTTATATTTCCTATCCCTAGCTTTGCTAGGGTAGGGATTGAAAAATCTTTTTTACTATGACTAAGATGTTTTAAAGTGTTAGCGCCTTGATCATTATATAAATGGCTATCAGGCATTTCGCCAACACCAAGTGAATCAGCGACAATGACAAAAATTCTTTTAAATTTTTTCAAATTATTTGTTCTCCTTTCTAGCTCGTGGATGAGCGGCTAAATAAACTTGTTTTAATTTAGCACTATTAATGTGAGTATATATTTCCGTTGTTGAGATATCTTCATGTCCTAACAATTCTTGGATTAGTCGTAAATCAATTCCTCTTTCAAGTAAATGTGAGGCGAAAGAGTGCCGTAATTTATGGGGTGAAATCGGTTTAGTTATTCCCGCTAGCAAAGCTTTTTCGCGAATAATAACAAAGAAAGCTTGTCTAGTTAGTGGAGTACCACTCCTTTTGTTCAAGAAAAAATAGTTACCACTTTTAGGCTTTGCCAATTTAGGGCGTGCTTCTTTTAAATATAAATTCAAAAAATCAATTGCTTCTTCACCAACAGGGACAATTCTTTCTTTATTTCCTTTACCTAAGATTTCCATAAAGCCCATCTCTGGATGATAATCCGATAATTTCAATTTAATTAATTCGCTAACGCGTAATCCCGAAGAATATGTTAACTCAATCATGGCTTTATTCCGCATTTCAATAGGGGAATCAATAGTTAGTGATTGCAATAATTTATCGATTTCATCAATTGATAAAACAGTAGGAAGCTTTTTTTCCTGTTTGGGGTTAGCCACCATTTTTGCAACATTGGTAGTTACATATTTTTCTAACAATAAAAATTTATGGAAAGATTTTAGGGAAGATAACTTTCGCGCCTGCGATGAAGCAGCAATGTGTTTTCTTTTTAAACTGCCGATAAAAGCCCGAACATCTTCAACTTCAATATCAATCGGTGTGGTTTTCTTACGAACATTTACAATGAAATCACAATATTTTTCAATATCATTTTTGTAACTCTCACAAGTGTTAACGCTTAGAGCGAGTTCATCACGAATATAAAACTCATACTCGCGGATATATTTTTCCATTTAATTATCACCTATTTTCCTGTTAAGTATAAGCATTTTTAAATAAAGTTAACTAAGACCTCATTCATTAAATATAACTTATCAATAGGGACCTTTACCGCAACATTATCATCAACTATCAAGCCTTTTATAATTAAATCGCTCAGGAAAGGGTATTTTTGATATATATCGATGCCAAATTTAGTGAAAAAGAGATTTTTGTTAACGCCATCTAATTTTCTTAAACCGAGGATCATTTCTTCTGCCATTATTTCATTATCAGTTAAAACGGTAGTTTCTAAATAACTTAATTCTTTATTATCAATCCCGTTAAAATAAGCTTCAAGATTAATAATATTAGTGTAACGAATATCGTCAATATAGAAACTTGCTCCGGCACCGATGCCGATGTAGTTTTGATTATTCCAATAGACAAGGTTGTGCTTTGACTGGAAACCCGGTAAGGAAAAGTTACTTACTTCATAATGGACAAAGCGACGTTTAACTAAAAATTTGCATATTTTACTATAAATATTAGCTTCTTTATCTTCGTCCATCGGTTTGAATTCACCTAAAGCAAATTTATGGCCGAGGATTGTTTTATCAACGAGAATCAAAGAGTAAGTAGAAATATGTGTCGCTTTATATCTAAGTAGTCTGCGCATATCTTTTTTAACTAGACAAAAGTTTTCATTGCCAATCCCATATAGAAGGTCGACATTGATATTTGTTATCCCGCTTATTGTTAAGATGTTCATTGCTTGATGAACTGATTTGCTATCGTGTTTTCTCCCTAAAATCTCAAGTTTTCGTTTATTTAAACTTTGAACACCTAAAGAAAGACGATTTACTTGATATTTTTTTAGTAAGACTGCTAATTCTATTGTGATATCATTAGGGTTAGCTTCAAAAGTAAATTCCTTAACATCTTTTAAGGAAATGTGTTCTTGCAAAGCGAGAAACAACTTTTCAAGCAGTTCTAAAGATAAACTACTAGGAGTTCCTCCGCCGATATAGATTGTTTCAATATCTGACAGATATTCTTTTTTCATTATTAACTCTTGGATTAAATAGTCTACATATTTAACTTGTAATTCCTTTTTGGCGACCATTTTATAAAAATCGCAATAAGAACAAATATGACTGCAAAAAGGAATATGAACATAAATTGCTTTCATCTTACTATCTCCTTAGTTATTTTATTCGTCAACACTCAAAACAGCTAAAAAAGCTGATTGGGGAATTTCAACACTACCGACTGCTTTCATTCTTTTTTTGCCTTCTTTTTGTTTTTGTAATAGTTTCTTTTTACGAGAAATATCTCCACCATAGCATTTAGCTATAACGTTTTTACGCATCGCTTTTATGGTAGAGCGGGCCACAATTTTGCCACCAATAGCCGCTTGAACTGGTACTTCGAACATTTGGCGGGGGATTAATTCCTTTAATTTGTCAGTAATAATTTTTCCACGTTTAAAAGCTTGATCTTTATGGGTAATGATACTTAAAGCGTCTACTTTTTCTCCATTTAATAAAATATCCATTCTGACAAGTTTAGAAGTCATATACTGAGATAATTGGTAGTCAAAGGATGCATAACCTTTTGTTGAAGATTTTAATTTATCAAAGAAATCATAAACAATTTCTGATAATGGCATTTCGTAAACAATTGTTACTCTTTTAGTATCGATATACGTCATATCTTTAAAAATACCGCGTTTATATTGGCATAATTCCATAATCGGACCAACGTATTCACTTGGTGACATAATTGATGCTGTAACAAATGGTTCTTCAATATATTTAATATAATTAGCCTCTGGCATCTTTGAAGGGTTATCAATGTCAATACTAGTATTATTTTCTAAAAAAACACGATAACTAACACTAGGTGCTGTCGCTATTAAATCGAGATTAAACTCGCGTTCAATTCTTTCTTGAATAATATCCATATGCAATAATCCAAGAAAGCCGATGCGAAAACCAAAACCTAAGGCTTGTGAATTTTCTGGCTGAAAGATTAATGCCGCGTCATTTAGTTTTAATTTTTCTAGTGCGTCTTTTAAATCTGAATATTTTGTGTTTTCAACAGGAAACATTCCACAAAAGACCATTGGATTCAGTGCTCGATACCCTGGAAGAGCCTTAGCGGCTTTATTATCGGCAAAGGTGATGGTGTCACCAACGTGAACAAATTCGATATCTCTAATTGCAGCCGTAATATAACCAACATCTCCTGCTTCTAAAAATTCTCTTTTAGTTTCTTTCGGAGTATAAACGCCAACTTCAACAACCTCGTAATAAGCATTAGTCGACATCATATAGATTTTGTCACCTTTTCTAACGGTTCCGTTGACAATTCTTACCAGTGGAACAATTCCTCGGTATTGATCATAATATGAATCAAAAATTAATGCTTGTAACGGAGCTTCTGGATCTCCGGATGGCGCCGGAATTCTTTTAACAATTTGTTCGAGGATGTCTTTAATCCCGATTCCTGATTTGGCACTAGCTAGGACTATATCATCAGTATCGATGCCCATAACATTATGTATTTCTTCTTTTACCATCGCAATATCAGCATTTGGTAAATCAATTTTGTTAATTAGGGGTAAAATTTCCAAATTATTATCTAAAGCTAAATACAAGTTTGCGATTGTTTGGGCTTCAATTCCTTGAGCAGCGTCAATGACTAAAACAGCTCCTTCACAAGCTGCTAAAGACCGCGAAACCTCGTATGTAAAATCGACGTGTCCCGGTGTATCAATTAAATGAAGAATATAGTCTTTACCATCATCGGCATGATAAATTAATTCAACAGCATTTAATTTAATTGTTATTCCTCTTTCACGCTCAATATCCATCGAATCTAGAACTTGAGCCTTCATATCTCGGATACCAATAGTATTGGTAAGTTCTAAAATCCGATCAGCCAAGGTAGATTTCCCATGGTCAATATGAGCGATAACTGAAAAATTTCTGATTAGTTTTTGTCTTTCTTTTAAACTTTCTTTATTAGTTGTCATATATTTTTTCCTTACTTTACATAATATTTTAACCTATTATTTTAAAAAAAGCAAGTAATATGAAAAACATGAAAAAGGATGGAAAAAGTTGTAATTCCAACATTTTTTAAAAAGCATTTAAACATGTTCATTGTTTAAAAATGAGAATGTTTAACCTCTCTTCAAATGATATAATAGCTAAATGAATGCAAAAGAAACTGCTCAACAAAAAGAACATTAAAATTTATATTTTTCGAAAAACTAAGTTATATATTAGCACAAAAACCATCATAAAACAGTCTTTATTTCAAGTTAATTACCTAGCAAAAAGAGTTTATTTATGTTATAATTTTAGATATGAGGTTAAATATGGCAATTAAATATCCAAATCCTGACATACAACTTAATAAAAAAAGTAACATTCGAACTCATGGAATGCTCTTTGAGAATAGTTTGAATTTGAGTAATGAATATTATTTGGCGCATAATATTGCAATTGTTCATAAAAAGCCAACTCCAGTTCAAGTTGTGAAAGTCGATTATCCGAGTCGTTCTCAAGCACGTATTAGTGAAGCGTATTACAAGCAAGCCTCTACTACTGACTACAACGGGATATACCGGGGAAAATATATCGATTATGAAGCAAAAGAAACGGTTAATTTGTCCTTTAGTTTTAAGCATATTTTTGAACATCAAATAATTCATTTAACTAAAGTTCAAGAACATGGCGGAATCGCCTTCGTAATTATTTATTTTAAGAAAGTTAATGAGATTTATATCATTAATATTAGTGATTTTCTTACTTTGATGAAAAATGGCTTTAAAAGCATTACAATTGAGAAAGCTAAAGAATTAGGTAAATTAGTAAATCAAGGCTATGCACCCTTAATAAATTATTTAAAAGCTGTTGATGAGATGTTTTTCTAATAATGATTCACTAAAAAAAATATATTCTGCAATATCCGTCAAAGTCTACCTATGTTTGGTAGGCTTTTTTATTTTCATTAAAAAAACCTATCAAATTTGATAGGTTAGATTAGATTAATTGTTTTCTGACAACTCTTCAGAGAGAAATTTTTGATACCAATCTGTGACACAGGTTACATTAAAAGGATCTTCTTTGTTTTTAATCATGCTTATTAACATAGTTGTGTTAGTTTTTATTATTTCTATTATTTCTTGTGAGTAATGTAAATCTTTAATATTGAAATCATACTCATCTTTATCTAAAAATAATATTTCACCATCAGGGAAGACCTTAACATCTAAATCGTAATCAATATATTTCAATCCTTCATCATCAATAATAAAAGGGGAGCTTAGATTACAGTAATAATAAATATCTGTTCCTCTAATCATACAAATGACATTAAACCAATATTTCTTAAAGAAATAACAAATAGCGGGCTCTCTTGTTTTCCATTTGCGCCCATCTCCATCGATTACATCGACTTTATTGTTGACAATTACTGTTATTTCCTCATCTTCATGGATTTTAACGACGTTTTTCCAAACGCGATGTAATTCACCGTCATGTTTAAAACTTATAATATCTAAATTTTTCATTGCTAGCACTTCTTTCATAGTTATAGTATAGCAAAAAAAAAATTCTTTGTAAACTTTTTTTTAATCTTCGTGATTATTTAGTTTTTTCAGTAATCCAAGTCTTCAAAGCTGCTTTAGTTACAAAACCTATTTTACGATCAACTTCACAACCATTTCTAAAAATGATGATTGTTGGAATGCTCATAACGTTTTGCTCCATGGATAGTTTTTCGCTTTCGTCAACATTAATCTTTACAAAGGCGTAAATAGGCATTTCTTCGGCTATTTCCTTGAAAATAGGAGCGATCATCTTACATGGGCCGCACCAGTCAGCATAAAAATCAGCAACAATGATTTCATTTTTCAATTCTTTAAATTGTTTTTCCGTAATGGTTTCTACCATAATAATTCTCCTTTATTTTTTTAGTGTTACGATAGTTGCTCCTTGACCACCTTCATTATTAACACCGTAACGAAAGCTCTCAACGTAGCTGCTGCTTTTTAAATAAGTTTGCACCATTTCCCGGATAACTCCGGTCCCAAAACCATGGACAATACTTACTTGATTTAAACCTGCATAAATTGCATCATCAATATATTTCTCTAATTGGCTATAAGCGTCTTCATAACGCTCGCCGCGTAAATCCAAACTAGCTTTAACTGCTTTTTTAATGCCTATGGTATTGACCAAGCTTGATTTAGAGGGTGCTACCAATTGCTGTGAGGCTGAATCCTTAGTCATTTTCAAGACTTTTTTATTGACCACTATTACGGCATTACCTATTTGCAGTTCAAACTTATTATTCTTATTAATTTTTAAAACTGTTCCGTAGCAATTGTAACCTTCAACAAAAACTTGGGAGCCAACGCTTATATCTTCATCTATTTCTCGATATTCTTCTTCGATGTTAACACTAGATTTTAATTCTTTTATTTCATGTTTAACTTCAGCAATTTCATGGAGTTTAACTTCGCGAAGTTTCATTTCTTCAAGTTCTTGCAATATTTCCGCAATTTTTTGTGATGATTTACTAATTATTTTTTTTGCTTCTGCTTCCGCTTGTTTTAAGATTTTGTTTTTCTCAATAAAAGTATCTTCTATTAAGTGGTCAGCCTCTTTTATTTTATTTGCTAGCGTAGCGTTCTTTTCATCAATAACTTTTAATTTACGATCCAATTCATGAGATTGCAAAATAAGTTTATCGAGAACGATATTATTTTTGTCAGGATTTTTATAGGCGTATGTTTTCGCCCGATCGATAACTTCTTGATGCAAACCTAGAACTTGCGAGATTTTTAAAGCATTGCTTTGACCGGGAACACCAATTAAAAGTTTGTAAGTCGGGCTTAAAGTCTCAATATTAAACTCGACACTGGCATTAATGATACTTTCAGAATTATAAGCATGAATTTTCAGTTCTGAATAATGTGATGTGGCAATGATTAGACATTTTTTAGTAATCAAATAATCAAAAATAGCGATTGCTAAGGAAGATCCTTCAGCAGGATCAGTTCCTGAGCCTAATTCATCAAGTAGCACCAATGAATTATGTGTTACTTGATTAAGAATATTAATTACATTTTTTAAATGCGATGAAAATGTTGAAAGATTCTGATCAATGCTTTGTTCATCACCGATATCAGCATAGACGTTATCAAAAATCATGATATCACTATTTTCATCACACGGAATTAGCATCCCGGCTTTTACCATGAGAGACAAAAGACCAATTGTTTTTAATAAAACTGTTTTCCCTCCGGTATTGGGACCTGTGATGATGATCCCTTGATAGTTTTTACCAATACTGATACTGTTTTTAACAATATTATCGACTTTTAATAAAGGGTGATAACAATTTATTAAATCAACATAACTTTTGTCATTAACTTTTGGTTTCGCTGCATTTATGCGAATAGCATAACAAGCTTTGCTAAAGACTAAGTCTAAGTGCTTAATAATTTGATAGTTAGCAATAAAAGGGTCGTAATAAACATCAATTTTATTACTAATATCTCTTAATAATCTGTAAATTTCTTTTTTTTCATTTTCAAACAGCTGATTTAAATTGTTATTTAAATTACAAATTACTTGCGGTTCAATGTAAACAGTTTCTTTAGAAGATGATTGGTCATGAATTATCCCCTTAATAGTATTTTTAAAATCATTTTTCACGGGAATAACGTAGCGATCATTTCTAATCGAGACTAAAGCTTGTGATAGTTTACTAATATTCTTCGCAATAATTTCTTGCAGCTTTACTTGTATATTTTTTTCGGTGTCTTTGATGTGGCGGCGAATATCTTTTAATGTAGGACTAGCATCATCTTTTATTTCTCCATAGGGTGTAATAAGATTTTTAATCTGGAGATTTAATTCTTTTGGATAAAACAGCATATTTATATTTTGTTTAAAATATAAACAATTTATCTCTGCATTTTCCAAATCAGTAAGATAAAGGAAGATATTTTTCACAGTGTCAAGAAATTTCCCGATTTCCATTAGTTCTTCAATATTCACAATTCCCCCTTTGTGAATTTTACTGAAGAAATAATCCACTGGACTATTAAAGTAAAGGGGAAATCTTTGGGTACGTAAAATTAGCTTTGTCGCTTCGTCAGTTTCTTCAAGCGCAAAACGAATATCTTCGATATCATTCATCAAAAGCATCTTATCTATTTCTTCTTTGTTAGCTTCAAGAATAACTTCTTCTTTAACTAAATCTATTATTTTATTTAATTCTAAAATTACATGGTATTTATTCATAGTTGCAAAGTTCTTTCTTAAAAATGATTTTTGTGATATAATATATATATGGAGGTGAGTCATGAGTAAATCAATAAATCTAACTAATGAACAAGCACAATTAATTATTGATAAATATCGTGATTTTTTTATTCCTCACACTAATAATTATACACTTTTTCGTGCAAAATACAAGACAGCATCTTTAACAATTTTCAAAACACTAACATTGCTAGTGCAAGGTCGTCAGGCAGAGGAATTATATCTTGATATTTGTTCCTTAATTAATATAAAACCAGTGATTAATGAGGTTAAAAATTCATCCTTGTCGCTAGAATTATCGCTAATTGGAACTGATGAGGTGGGAACTGGAGATTTCTTTGGGGGAGTTGTTGTTGCCGGGGCCTTTGTGAGGGAAGATCAAATTAAGATTTTAAAAAAACGAGGAGTTAAAGATTCAAAACTATTAAACGATAATAAAATCTTAGAACTAGGGGAAACCTTGATTAAGGAAGTCATCTTTAGTGTTCATGTACTAGATAATATTAAATATAATTATATTAACAAGATGCAAAATTGTAACATGAACAAAATAAAGGCTCTGCTCCACAATAGTGTTATTCGGCATTTGATCGCGAAAGTAGAAAATTACGACGGTATTGTTATTGATGCTTTTACAACTAAAGATAAGTATCTTAATTATTTAAGTGGCGAAAAAGATGTCGTTACTGATGTTAAACTTGAAGAAAAAGCGGAAAGCAAATATGTTAGTGTTGCTGTGGCCAGCATCATCGCGCGTTACTTTTTCCTAGACCACTTTAATAAGTTATCTGAAGAGGTTGGTTTTGAACTCCCTAAAGGGGCTGGATCTAAGATTGACTTAGCTATTCAAAAGATTTTGAAAACGAGAAATATTACCTATTTTGAAACAATTTCTAAAACTAATTTTAAAAACCTTGAAAAGTATAAATAAAACCCTGAAAATAAAATTCAGGGTTTTTTACTCTTCTTGACGAATTTCATTAAGAAAATCTTCAAAATATTGCGGTAAAGGACTATCAAATTCTAAATATTCTTTTGTTCGTGGATGTATAAAACCTAACGACTTGGCGTGAAGGAATTGTCCTGTCTCACCAATAACGTGTTTGGGGCCATATACGGTATCGCCGACTAAAGGGTAACCAATATATTGCATGTGTACGCGAATTTGATGAGTTCTACCAGTTTCTAGAGATAGTTCAACATATGTATATTTCTTAAAGCGCTCTAGAACTTTAAAGTTTGTCACTGCTGGTTTTCCTTGTTCAACAACGGCCATTTGTTGGCGGTAAGTCATATTTCGCCCTATTGGTGCTTCAATTCGCCCGACATTGTGATTAATAACTCCATAAACAATGGCGTAATATTTTCGTAAAATTGTTTTTCGGAAAAACTGCTCACTTAAATTCTTATGAGCTAAATCATTCTTGCAAGCGACTAATAAGCCAGAGGTATCTTTATCAATTCGATGAACAATTCCTGCGCGAATAACGCCATTAATTCCTGATAGATCATGGCAATGAAACATTAGAGCATTTACTAAAGTATTTTGATAATTACCTACAGCCGGGTGGACAACCATCCCTGTTGGTTTATTGATGACGATAACATCATTATCCTCGTAGTAAATATCAAGAGGAATATCTTGGGCGATGATATCATAACTGACAGGGTCAGGTATCGTAACGCTGATTTCATCACCTTTTTTTAAAATATAATTAGCTTTCACGACTTTATCATTTACTAAAACGTGATTATCTTTAATATAAATCTGGATTAAACTACGGGATATTTCATCGATTTCACTAACGAGAAATTTATCAATCCGTAGAGGTTCTTCTTCTAAGTAAACAAAGTAAATTAATTCCATTTTTTCCCCGTAGCCCCAAAAAGGATTTCAAACATAAGCAAAATCATGCCAATTGTCATGCACATATCGGCGAAATTAAAACTAGGAAAACTCATAAAATCAAAAGTTAAAAAATCGCGAACATAACCTAAAAAGAGACGGTCAATAAAATTGCCCAGCGTTCCAGAAATTATCAATATTAAACAGACGCTATACATTGTATTAGTTGAGAGATTAAAATCCTTCATTAAATAGGCAAATATTCCTAAGGCAATAACAGTAACAATGATGAAAAACCACATTTTGCCGTTCAATAAACCCCAGGCACCACCAGTATTTTCTACAAGGCTGATTCTAAAAACTCCGGGAATACATTTATAAGTCATCATTGGTGAAAAGTACTTAAAGGCAATAAATTTTGTTACTTGATCAATTACAACAAATAATATTATTAATATAATACCGATAATCATATTTTTACCTTTCATATCATCACCTCAACACTCCAAAGAAAATTAATATGCCGAGAGTAAAAACACCAAAACCAATATTTAAACATTGATAGAATAAGATGGCATTTTCATCGATGGCTTGTAATTCAAACATATCGCGAGCATAGCATTTAGCTAGCTTGACAGTAAAGAAATTTGATAAACCGTTACTCAGCATTAGTAAGCCCCAGGCAATCGATAAAAAGAAAATAATTGCTTGTGGTTTATACCAGTTCATTTCTAAAACTCCTAAAAGTAAAGCAGCAAAAGGAAAGATGATTATAACAGTTACCACCAATCCAAATAGAAAAGTAATGATGTTGGTTGAGCGGTTTAACTTTATATCATAGAATTTTTTTGTATGTTCTTTTCCTCTAGACCATAAACTTTGATTATCCATTATTAACTACCTCCATTTCTTGTAGGTATTTAATAATATCAGAAAAATTACTTACCTTTACTAAGAGAAATTTAGCACCTAGGCGGTCATATTCAGCTTTTGCAACTTCATAATTTATTTCACTAATAAAAAATATATCAATAGCATAATTAGTCGCCGTAATAATCTTTTGTTTTACGCCAGCAATAGTCCCTAGTGTTCCATCTAATTCTATTGTTCCAGTACCGATAATTCTTTTACCGTGGGTAATATCACCAGGCAGTAAGGCATTATAAACAGATAAAGAAAGCATTCCTCCGCCTGAGGCACCAATTGAAGAATAAGGGTCAACTATTGAAAACTTAGGGTTTGATTTATCGGGATTTAATTTGTAATAATCATAAAAAGCAATTCCTAAGCCAACATATCCGGAGTCATTAGTAACAAATGAGGCATAAACAGTTTTTTCTACCCCATCACGGATTACAGAAAATTCTAATTCTTTGTCTGGTTCTGTATTGTGAGCAATGGTTACCAAACTGCGAAATTCAGTAATATCATTAAAAGACTGATTATTAACTTTAATAACGATATCAGAATAATCTAGCCCCGACTTTGCATAAGGAGTGACAGCACTAACGATCACACCTTTGTATTCTTTACTTAAATATACCGAGTTATCAGCTTTAAAGGCTTCTTGATAAGCGTTAATTATAGCATTATTGATACTTATTTCTTTAGAAATAGTACCAAATTTTTGTTGTTCTTCGTTATTCAAATCAACATTTGGATCATAAGGTTGAATATCAAAAGCGTCATTACTTTTAGCTAACCAATATTGGGCCACTGAAATACGAGTATGTGTGTAAACACCAACCGTATATATATAACCCGTTTCATTATCTGATTCTATTTTTACTGTGGATGCTGTGTAGTTAATACTTCCGGGGGTGATAATCTCATAATTGACTTTAATAAAGGCAATTGATAAAGCAAATAAATACCCTAAAATACTAGCATAAACTAATAATTTAGTAAGTAGGGAAGAATTTTTAAAATTACGCCACCCGCTGCGAAAAAACTCTTTCATTATTTATCCTCAACCAGAATTTTCATGAAGGGCATTTTGCGATAACTAACATTAGCCGCTTTAAGCATCCTTTTTGCGGCGATATCAGATTCTGTTTCTGCATATTTTTCATCACTATAAACTATTTCTTTAATTCCACTTTGAATTATTAACTTCACACATTCATGGCAAGGAAATAAAGTAACATAAATACTGCAATTTTCCAAAGAAGAAATGGAGTTTAAAATAGCATTAGGTTCAGCGTGAACAACATAAGGATATTTAGTGTCACAGAAGTTGCCCTTATTATCCCATGGGAATTCATCATCTTCACATCCGAAGGGAAAGCCGTTATAGCCAATTCCTAATATTTTCTTTTGGGGATTAACAATGCAGGCTCCAACTTGAGTATTTGGATCTTTACTGCGCATTGCTGAAAGCAAAGCAACACCCATAAAATATTTATCCCAAGAAATATAATCACTTCTTTTCATTATTTACTTCCTCCTCGACAAGACAATCTTCTTCAATTTGCTGCTTTAGTGTAGCTTTTATTTTGTTAACATCATTAATTTTAATTAGACAAGTATCAGATTGACAAACTTGACATTTTTCGGGAACATCAATACCTTCGGGAACTTTTGTTCGTTTATTAAGAATAAAAGTTATTAAGAATAAGGCAATAACGCCGACAATTATTCCTGCTTGTAATAGCCAAATTGTTAGTATCATTTTTTTTCACCGTCGTATATTATTCTTTTTATAATATAGTCAGCGAGCATCAGCCCCGCTGTAGCTGTGACCGGCATATAAGAAGCTAGTTCTTTGCCTTTTACTAATGGTTCTTCTGTTGAAGAAAGAACATTCACTTTATCGCTAATCCCGTCATCACGCAATCTTTTGCGAATAATTTTCGCGAGAGGATCATGGGTAGTTTTAGCGATATCGGTTATTTCTAATTTATCAATGGCCATTTTTTTGGCAGTTCCCATGGAACTAATGAAATCAATATTGTGATTCAGACATTGTTTTATAAGCAATAGTTTATTATCGACACTATCAATAGCATCGATTAGAAACTTAAAATCACAAGCGAAAAGTTTACTTTCTTCATCAAATCTTTCTTGTAATTTTATTACTTTACAAAGAGGATTGATTTTATAAATCATGCTCGCCATTACTTCAACCTTGGCTAGGCCGATAGTATCATCAAAGGCAAGAGCTTGACGATTAAAGTTTGCTTCAGTAACGATATCAAAATCTTGGATAATAAGCGTCCCAACGCCTGATCTTGCTAGCGCGAGGCATGCTTGAGCACCAACTCCACCAAGGCCAATTACCGCAACTTGGGAGTTAGTAATTTTTTTTAGGTTATCATCACCTAGTAAAGCTTGTAAGCGAATTAATTTCTCGGTCATTTTTTGATTTCTAACTTTAATTCACGTAATTGGGCTTCACTAGCAGCTGTTGGGGCTTCGCTCATTGGACAAATAGCATTAGCGCTCTTAGGAAAAGCAATGACGTCGCGAATCGATGGTGAATTTGTTAAAATCATCGCTAAGCGATCCAATCCTAAAGCTATTCCGCCATGAGGTGGAGTACCAAACTTTAAGGCATCAACAAAATAACCGAACTTTTGCTTGATTTCTTCTTCGGTTAAACCAATAGCTTTAAACATCGCTGATTGAACTTTTTGTTCATGGATACGAATTGACCCACTGCCTAGTTCAAAACCATTTAAAACAATATCATAACATTTTGAATAACATTTTTCTGGATGAGTTAACAGTAAGTCTTTGAATTCATCTTTCGGCGAAGTAAATGGATGATGAGCTGCAACATAACGTTGCTCGTTTTCATCAAAATCAAATGATGGCCAATTATTTATCCATATATAACTAAATTTGTTTGGATCAGCTAAATCTAGTTCTTTACCTAATAAATTTCTTAGATACGCTAGGCTAGCATTAACGATATTCTTTTGATCAGAGATGATGAAAATAATATCGCCGGTTTCAATAGCTAATTTATCAATTAATTGATGTTCTACTTCGGGAGTTAAATATTTAGCAAGCGAACCGGTAAGGCTATTATTTTCAAACTTTCCCCATAATAGACCTTTAGCCTTATATTTTTTTACTTCTTCAGTTAAACGGTCAATTTCCTTACGAGAATATTTCAAAGCTGCATTTTTAGCGTTTAAGCCTTTGATAATGCCACCTTCAGCAATTGTATTTTTAAATAAGCTAAAGTCAATGTCTTTCACTATTGCTGTAAGATCTTTTAATTCCATACTAAAGCGAGTATCTGGTTTATCATTACCAAAGCGGTCTAGTGACTCGTCAAAAGAGATTCTTGGGAAAGGAATTTTTATATCAATGTTTTTTGTTACTTGCATTATTTTTTGCAACATGCCTTCAATCATTTTATAAATATCTTCTTCATCAACAAAACTCATCTCAACATCTATTTGCGTGAATTCCATTTGTCGATCAGCACGTAAGTCCTCATCGCGGAAGCATTTAACAATTTGGTAATATTTTTCTAGTCCCGATATCATCAATAACTGTTTGTATAATTGTGGCGACTGGGGCAACGCATAAAATTTCCCCGGATTAACTCTTGAAGGAACTAAGTAGTCACGAGCTCCTTCTGGAGTAGTTTTACCGAAAACAGGTGTTTCAACTTCAATAAAATCTTGGGAGTCAAAGTAATTACGCACTACTTTAGTGATATTATGGCGCAGAATTAAATTCTTTTGCATAACTGGGCGTCTTAAATCCAAATAACGATATTTCATTCTAATATCTTCTAAGGCATCAGTTTCATCAGCGATAATCATCGGTGTTGCTTCGGCTTCACTAAGAATTTCAACTTCCAAACAATCTACTTCTATTTCACCAGTGGGAAGATTTTTATTTTTGTTTTCTCTTTCAATTACTTTACCAGTAACTTTAATAACGTATTCATTTTTAACGCTTTGTAATATAGGGTAATTTTTATTCTCTGGTTTACAAACAACTTGGGTAATACCTGATCTATCTCTTAAGTCAACAAAAATCAATCCACCTAAATTGCGTTTTTTTGCTGCCCAACCAGCTAAAACAACATTTTCACCAACATTTTTAATTCTTAATTCACCATTATTATGCGTTCTCATTAGATTTTCTCCTTAGTGTATGCAACTACTTGCTCTTTCTTTATTTTTTCTTGAGTATTATTTTCAGTATTTTTGATCGTAATTATGCCGCTATTTCGTTCTTCTTCACCGATAATAATAATATAGCGAGGCTTAACTTTATCAGCTAATTTAAATTGTTGTTTTAAAGAATAATTTTTATAATCCATCTCAACAATCATGTTTTCATCACGCAATTGATTTGCTAGTTGTAACCCCATTTTTTTTGAAGCGGGGTCAAGGCAAATCATGACTATATCGGTTTGTTTAACAAGATTATTAAAAAGGTTTTGGCTAGTCATAACCGCCATAATTCGCTCAACTCCAAAGGCGTAACCAATACCAGGAATATCAGGGCCACCAAAGTTTTTAACTAAATCGGCGTATTTTCCCCCGGCACAGATTGCCAAGCCTTGTAGCTCACCAGGAACATCTAAGATAAATTCAAACACAGTATCAGTATAATAATCAAGACCGCGAACTAATGACTCATCAATTTGATAAGGAACGGCCATTGTTGTCAAGATATCGGTTACTTCGTCAAAATTGTTAAGCGACGCTAGTGACAAACTATCTTTGATTTTTGGAGCATTTACGACAAGTTCTTTGTTTGAATCAATCTTGCAGTCTAAAATTCTTAAAGGATTTTTCTCTAAACGCTTTTTACAATCGTCAC
>DATESD010000172.1:0-2053 GCA_035270985.1 Bacilli bacterium
GTAAGGATCATCAATTAAAGGTGCGAAATTACTATTAGGTCTTGAATTCTCATACATCATAGTTTCAGGAACAAACTTTCTAGTTTGCGAGTTTTGAACATCAAAGCCCTTAAAGTATAGGTTTTCGGCTAAACTATCTTCAATATAGATAGCATTAGGTAATTGTCCCCTACCTAGTCTTAATTCAAAGTATGGAATAAAGTCATATTCATCTTCTAAAATATCAATTTCTAGTAGTTCCTTGACTAACCCATCACTAATTTTAGTATCTTTCTCAAAGCCTTCAATTCTTAATGTGGCATAATCTTCTGCTAGGACACTATATGTATAGACAAACTTAAACTCTCTCTTCTCGGTTCTTTCGCCATTCCAAATATCAAAAGTCTTATAGAATTCTCTAATAAGTCTATTCTTTTGTGTTTTAACTTCATATTTCTTTAATACTTCAAAGTCGATAAAGCGATTACCTATCTTCATGTTAGTGTTAGGGTTAAATTGACTCGAAGTTCTAATCACAATATATGAAACTGCTTCGCCAGAACAGCTTAAAGCACATGAATAGGCTTCTTTTAATGTTTCCATGAAGTCGCTTTCATAGATAAAAGGCTCTAAAATGTCATTGGCTTCTTCATTTTCGTTTACTCTAATCTTAATATTGCCACTAAATGTCATATTAACAGTGCTTTGATTAATGGCTTCACTAATACCAAACCATTTATTACACTCTTTTTTATTCATAAACAAGGAATCAATACGCTTTTGAACAAAAGGATCACCTGTGTATTGACTAACTTTGGTTAAAAGGAACTTTAATCCTTCAAAATCTTTCTTAATCAACGCATAATTTAGAATATTGTAGTATTTTTCATTACTTTCGGTATGGGGATTATAAACCTTGCTAGTAATCATAGTTAATTAACTCCTTTTGTTCCTTCTTCTACTTCTTCAAAGTCAACTTCTTTTTCAATATTAACTAAACTACCATCAAGTCGATAGGTTAATTCCAAAGCCTTCATACCAGCAGTGCCACCTTTTAAAATGTTTCTAAACAAAGTCATGACACGCACTTCATCCATCGTTGCTTCTTCACTAATTTCGTTTTCAAACGCTTCCTTAATATCGCTATATAGTTTTGTTCCTACTAGGTCTTTAATTCGCTTGTCTAAAACGATTTTTAGTCTTTTAGAATAACTAATTTCAGCAAGTTTACTCGCTTCTTCGTTATATAATCTTCCATAATCTATTGTTTCTTTTGCCATATTTTAATTAATCCCCATGCTTTTAGTTATATTTTGATTATAACACTATTTATTTTTATTTGTCTAACAACATTCGATACATACTCATGAACACATACTTTAAAGCATCCCATACATCGGCTTCCCAACTACCATTATCGAATATTTTACCATTCTCTTCTTGTCTAGCAGTAGTAAGCATAGGGTATAAAAACTTCCTATTGTTCTCATTGTCTAAAATCTTAAATCTACCCTTCATCATATATTGTTGTATTAAGGCAATAATCACTGTTTCATCTAGTGCTAACTCACTATCTCGCTTAACAGCAGCCCTTATATCTCTTACATTACGAATTCGATTAATTAAAGTCGCTCTCATTGAACTATCGGCAGGATCGCAAAACAAATATTCTCGCTTGGCATAAGGAAATAATTGCGAATATTCAATAATCTTCCTATTAATCTTCTCAACATTAGCCACTTGCTCCATGTCATTAGGGAAATATGTATCTAAAACGATAATGTTACGATAATCTTTATCAAACCCACAAGTTAAAAATATCGTATGTCCACCTACTTCTGTTCCAAAATCACCTTCGATATATGTGCTATCTCGCATAATCCCATTAAAAGCACTATTACTAAACACATGACCACCACTATCGACACTAAACACCATCTCATTAGGGTAAAACATACTATATTCGTTCGTTTTTATATCATTCATCGTTAAAAAACTATTATTATTCACATAAGCAGAAAAAGCATTGTTTTGTTGAAAGCCCCTAATGCCTAAAATACGACTATAATACATG
>DATESD010000173.1:0-16162 GCA_035270985.1 Bacilli bacterium
ATCAATGATGATTTCTAGGACTTCTTCATCATAAACGGTAAGCAAAAAATTAGCAGTCACTCCATTGATACTAACAATTATATTCGTATCCCCCGGTTTAAGTCCCGTTACTAGTCCTGCAGAATCTACTGTTGCAACTTCACTAGCACTTGATACATATGTCGCTCGCCCTTCTGTTAGAGGAAAAGTTGTTACCTCTAGAGTCATTTGGCCGCCAACAGCAATTTTGTTAGCCCCACTAATAATGATTTCAAATGGCGGTTTAACAACTTTGACTATTTTTTGGGCTATTAAATCGCCAATACTAACAGTGATTACAACTTCACCGGCCGCTCTTCCTTTAACGATTCCCCCATCAACAGTTGCTAAGTCTTCATTAGAACTACTCCACGTTAAAACGCTATCTAGTTTAAAATTAGCCTCTACCTCAAGTTTTATTGTTGCACTAATTTGCACTTCGTTTTCCCCAACAAGGGTTATGGTTCTTTCTTTAGTGCAAGCAAGCAAAAATACACTAAAAAAGATTATTAGTAAAGTTACTATTTTTTTCATAATACCACCTTTGATACCTATTTTTTGCTAATTGTTATTATAACAAAATATTAGTGATATTACAAACTAAAAATCACGTTTGTGATAAACAATCATATTTAAGAATAAGAATACTATTATTAAAAAAGCAATTTGGCATAAATCATTGTTTGTATTTCTGAAGTCGATACTAATTGTTGGTAAAATAATAGTTAATATTGCCAGTTTTTCTTCAGCCTCTACCAGGGAAGTTGCAATAATATAAAGGGCAAAAGGAACAATCGCCATGTAAATATTATCGGATAGTTGAATTAATAAAAGAGCAATTAGCCCATAATAAAACATCAATAAATACAAATTGACAAATAATAATATTGAATGATAATCAAGGACAATTATCGGGTAGTATAGAGCCCCAATAATAATATAAATACACGCTTCAAGCCAAGTAAAGGCAAATAAGAAAAGGGCAATTGTGAAAACTTTCGAAAGAAAATATTTATTTCGCGAAACTGCTCCAGTAATAATCAAAGTACAATAGTTATCTTGCTTCTTTGTAAAAGGATATGAGTATAGAAAAACAATAATTAAAAGATTAATTGTTTTCATAAAGAAAAAGTTGTTTTGTAAATAATATAAATTTGCTTGGCTTACTGAACTAAGCTCTTCGCAGCTACTGGCAACCATAAAACAACTTACTAAGTCAATTATTAAGACAAAGCCCAGAATAAGTAAAGTAGCTTTAGCGAGCAAATATGAATAATGACATTTAACTAAGTTAAACACAGGTTTTACCATCTTTAAGATAAATAACTTCATCAACTATTGACTTATAAACAGCAAAATAGTGACTTGTAATAATAATCGTGCGCCCGGCATCTTTAATCGCTTTGATGAAATCAAGCAACTTTAGTTGCATATTTTGATCTAGGCCATTCAAGGCTTCATCAAAAATATAAAGATCGGGGTTATGTAACATCGCTTGAATGATTAAAACCTTTTGGCGCATGCCTTTTGACAATTCACTTATCCTTTTATCCCGGCAGTGGAGAAGTTCCCACTGCGACAAGAGAATCTTAATACTTGCTTGTAATCTTTCGGCTTTAATCCCCTTTATCAATCCCATATTTAATAAGAAATCAGCAACTTTTACGTAGCAGGGAAAATTTAAGTTATCGGGAACGTAGCCGATATTTTTACTTTTAACAACTGCCGTCCCCTCACAACTAATTAAACCAAGAATAATTTTCAGGATTGTCGTCTTACCCGAACCATTCTCCCCTAGTAACATATAGCATTTCCCTGTTTTAAACTCTAGACTGATATTATCTAAGACTATATTTTTCCCGTAGCGCTTAGAAACATTGATAAGCTTAATTATTACTTTTTCTTGTTCATTAATTAAATTCATAATTATCACCTAAAGCACTATTGTGACTTCGTTTATCTTACTACCACTTTGTTAATAATATCTCGTTATTTAATTTTACCGATTTTCATATGTTAAAACATCTAAATCAACCGGAGAATTTTCCGTTGTTGTAAAAAATAAAAATTCATCATAGTACAAAGTACGGGCTTCACTACCAACTGTATATTCTATTAAAAACCCGACTTTATTTGTCTTCAACTCTCCATTATATTTAATTGGAAAAAGATAATTAACAGTTGTGTTCGCGGGAATCATTAATGTAACTTCATCATTTACCAAGTTGCTACTGCTAATAGTGTAATTTTTTCCTAACAAAGTTGAAATGTTACTATTAGGAAATAATTCTTTTTCTAAAGTAAGAATATCTTGAGCCGAAAACTGCATATTTAAATCTAGAGGAACAACTCTAGTGATCGTTATTGCTTCCTTAGTTTGATTACTAGTCCCAATAACTAGAGCTACTAAAGTTTTCTCATTTTGAAATTCATTGACGATTGGTTTTAATTTGCTAATTGTAAGGTATGCTTTCTCATCGCCTAAGTAAGGAACTTTATAAAAAGAAAAACTTCCTATTTCTATTTTTACATCAACATTATCATAATTTAGGCATAAATAAGCATTCTCTATTTCTAATAAAAACTTTTCATCTGTCTTTAGGGGAATCTGAAAAGCAAAAGTATATTGGTAAAATGTTTCATCGTTAATTTTATATTGCTTATTATTATAAGTAATATCCTCAAGGCCTAGTAAAATCTCATTATGGTTATTTTTATCAGCAATTGCCGCCGAAGAACACTTTTTTTCATTAGTTATGGCACTATCCCGATTGTTAATTAAAATGCTAACTTGCATTTTTTCTTCATCATGAAAACAAGAAACATAGCTATAAGCTTTTTTTATTGTTGTCAACTTAATTGTCGGTGTTGGTTTTAGAAGTATAAAAACCAAACTAACTACCACAAGACTAATCGCAAAGAAGGAAATAATAATATATTTTTTCATCAGTATTTCTCCTCATATAACTCATAATACTCAGTAATGGCTTCAATTGTTTCCCAAGCACCTTTTTTGAAAGCCATACCGAGAACGTAGTATTTACTAACAGCATTAGTAACCTTCGCCTCACCAGTTACCTTTAACGCAACCCGGCTATAAGCAGGGATGACAATTTTTATTTTTGTTGTTTCCGTTTTGGTAACCTTATTCTCTTTTAGATTCTCGCCTTTGATTTCACCTGATAGTGTTCCCGTAATTTTTTTAATTGCTCCCGCTAATTTTGCTGAAATAGACCCGGAAACGGCCGTACTTGTCTTGACAACATCACTTGTTTCAATGACATAGTCAACATTATAAGGTGTTGCTGTTTTATTGCTTTTGGAAAATAAAACTTCACCGATATAATTAGCATCACAATTATAATTAAAATAATATGTTGACCACCCCCAAAACTTTGGTTGGGCAATTTTTTGATCACCATAAGATAATTCATCTTTAGTAAAATCAATTAATAGTTTGCCTTTTTCAATAAAATCAATCTGAACAAAATTCTTGTGTCCCGTTGTGCTATATCCATTCACCTTTACTGCCATACAAATACTTAAAAATAAGATAATAATCGCTATTTTTTTCATGGTAATATCCTCCTCATTAATATAGTATGAAAAGAATCGCTGTTTTATTTTATTTTATATTTTTTTCAAAATAAAAGCCCTGATTTCTCAGAGCTTTAGTTAATTATCTTATTTCTTCATAAATTTTTCAATATCTTTTATTTCTTTAATTATGCCTTGGCTTAAATTAAGACAACCATCTTCCATAATAACCACATCATCTTCAATTCTAATTCCCAATTTTTCTTCGCTAATATAAATTCCTGGTTCAACAGTTAAAACTAGCCCTGCTTTTAAAGGTTCATTATATAGGACTGGGTCATGAGTATCTAAACCAATCGAGTGACCGATTCCATGCCAATAATACTTGTTAACATCTCTATCTTCCGTAATTAGCCCTAACTTCTTGCAAGCCACAGTAATTAAGCCCCGAGCAAAGTCTTGATATTCTTTCCAAGTAATACCCGCTTTTAAAAAAGCAATACACTTTTTATTTACATCTAAAACTTCTTGGTAAACTTCGGCCTGACGTTGTGTAAATTTACCATTAACCGGAAAAGTTCGCGTTATATCACTAATATAAAAATCTGTACAACAACCTAAATCAAATAACACTAATTCACCATCTTGAAGTTTAGTATTGTTGAAAACGTAGTGAAGGATTGTCGCATTGATTCCCGCTGCGGCTATCGTTTTAAACGAATTAACTTTT
This sequence comes from Bacilli bacterium, assembly GCA_035270985.1. GTDB lineage: Bacteria > Bacillota_I > Bacilli_A > ML615J-28 > CAG-698 > JAAYBG01. The sequence goes on from DATESD010000173.1 coordinate 4,286, forward strand.
TGACCATTGAATCTAATGTGTTGATCAAAATAACTTTCTAACTGGTATTCGTATAATCCTGCTTCAGAATGCTTCATTAAGGCTTCAACACCGGTTTTAGTTGTCGCAATACTAGCTTTAATCTTTGCAATTTCTTCAGCTGTTTTAATTGAGCGTAACCCAATAACCGTATTATAACTATTGTTAATAAGTACTTCTGGATACTTAATTTTAAAATCATTAGCATAATCAAGGGCCCAATTACTATAACTAGGGTTGTTTCGTCGTTCAAGATTTAAATAAACATCATGATAACATAGTCCACTCACCCGTGTATTATTAAGCAATGAATAGACTGTCGAGGAAAAATCATTTAAATATTTAATACTTTTTATCCCCGAAATACTAGTGGCTTCTTCTTTAGTCAGTTTTGCTCCATTCCACTTAACATAAAGTGGATCATTCTCTTCAATAAACAGCATCTCATCAAAATCATCTTGATGTTTGATTAAAACTAAGATTACCTCAGCTTGATTAAGGCCGGTTAAATAATAAAAATTTTTATCAACTTCAAAATCAAAATCTTGATCCGCACTTTTTGGAAAAACTTTTCCTGAGTGAAAAATAGAAATACTATTTTCTTTTACATTCGCTAAATACTTTTCTCTTGTCCTGACAAAAAACTCTTTATCCATAACTATTCCTCTCCTCTAACTTTATTAACTAATTCCATAACTTTCTCTTCAATCGCCAAAATTCGTTTTTCGGAGCTTTTTTTATTATTAGTGACAACAGATATATAAACTTTCATTTTTGGTTCCGTTCCGCTGGGGCGCAAGACAAACCAACTTCCATCATCAAGAAAATATTTAATCACATTCGATGGCGGTAACTTAAGATTTGTAACTTTGTCATTTGCATATCTTTTTTGTAATAAATAATCTTCTTTCGCAACTATTTTTAAACCATTAATATCACTCTGGCTGTCCTCGCGGAAATAATCTAAAATCATTTCAATTTTTTCCGCTCCACTAGCACCTAGTAAATTAATATTGACTAAATGATCTTGATAATAACCATATTCTTCATAAATATCGACTAAAACATCAACTAAGGTTTTCCCAAGGTTTTTATAAAAGCATGCAACTTCACTACATAACAGTAAAGCTTGCAATGAATCTTTATCGCGAACGAAATCACTGACAACATAACCATATGATTCTTCATAGCCAAAGAAAAATTCACGGTCAGTGTTTTCTAATAATCTAGCTTGTTCGCCAATAAACTTAAAGCCGGTTAATGTTGAAACAACATCAATACCATATTTTTCAGCAATTTTAGCTCCTAAAGAAGAGGTAACGATTGTATTAAACAAGACTCCTTTTTTAGTTAGTTTACGATATTTTGCAAGATACTGAACTAAAATAGCTCCTGTTTGATTACCATTTAATAAGACATACTCACCCTTGTGTAAAACTGCGACTCCGAGGCGGTCAGCATCAGGGTCAGTTGCGATACAAATATCAGCATGATGCTTTTTCGCATACTTAATTGCTAATTCATAAGCTTCCGGATTTTCCGGATTTGGTGATGTAACAGTTGTAAAATTAGGATCAGCTATCATCTGTTCGGCAACCGGAATATAGTTATAACCCGTTTCCTTTAATAGTCTTTGCCCTAAAAGGCTTGATGTTCCATGTAAAGCTGTAAAAACTACTAAAAAATTACCTTTATATTGCTTTTTATTAACACTAATATCTTTAACTTTAGATAAATAAGCAATATCTATCTTATCATCAAGAATGGCGATAAGCCCTTTTTCTCTTAAATTATCAAAACTCTCAGCAGCTATCGCAAAAACTTCTGGTGCTTTCGCAATCTCCGCAATAACAATATCGGCTAAGTCGGGAACTAACTGACACCCGCTATCATCATATATCTTATAACCATTGTAATTAGGCGGATTATGGCTTGCCGTAATTACGATTCCCCCTGTTGCTTTTAATTCCCGAACCGCAAAGCTAAGTTCTGGAGTTGGCGTTATCTTATCAAACAATAAAACTTTAATTCCCATTGTGGCTAGTACTCGCGCCGACTCATGAGCAAACAGCAAAGAATTATGACGATTGTCATAAGCAATTACTACCGAAGGATTTGGTTTTTTTGTTTGCAAGATATATTTACCATAACCATAATTAGCTCGTCGAAGCGTGTAAATGTTCATTCGATTAGTCCCCGGGCCTAAAATGCCTCGCATCCCACCCGTACCAAAGGCTAGGTCAGTGTAAAAAGCCTCATGTAACTCTTTTTCATTTAAACCTAACAATTCTTTTTTTAAGCCATCATCTAATTTGGCGTTATTTTTCCATTTTGCAACATCTATTAACATTTTAATCCCTCCCTACAAAATCGCGATCTATGGTCACAATCAAGTTATATTTATGATTTAGTTTCTTAATTTCATTTGTGATAAGATTTATTAATTCTTCATCACTAAGATGATATTTTACTGGCACAACAATATCAAACAAAATATTGACATGTGTTTCCCCATGAACTACTCTGAAGTCATGAAAATGCAGTTCTGAGTCTATCTCAGTAATTATTTTTGTTACTTGCTCTTTTAACTTAATAGTTTTTTCATTGCTAGTATCAATCGGATCCATATGAATAACTAAGCATATTCCTTTTTCATCCAAAAAATCACGTTCTATGTTATCGATTATATCATGACTAGTAATAATATCTACTTTACTATCAACCTCAGCATGAACACTGACAAATGTCTTAACCGGGCCGTAAGAGTGAATTACCAAATCATGGATCCCCAAAATTCCGGGATAACTTAAAACCTTTTTCGTTATCGCTGTAATAAATTCTTTTGATGGCGCCTCACCGATTAAGGGTGACATTGTTTCTTTAATCAATTTAATCCCACTAATAATGATTATTATCGAAACCACGACTCCCATATAACCATCAAGTAAAATTTTCGGGAAAAATAATGTTACTATCAAGGATACTAAAACAGCAGCTGTTGAAAGACAATCGTTTAAACTATCGGTTGCCGTGGCAATTAAGGTCTTGGAAGCGATTAGTTTGCCAGCTTTCTTATAAAAAATGCTTTGCCATAACTTAATAACAATCGCAGCACCTAAGATGATAAGCATAATTAATTGTGTTCGCACATCTAATATTTGTGAAGTTGGGACGAAAATCTCAGTAATAGATGATTTCATCAGTAATAGACCAATTACAAGAATAATAACGGAAACAATAAGACCCGTGATATATTCCATTCTTTGGTGGCCATAAGGATGTTCCTTGTCAGCTGGCATGCTTGATAGCTTAAAACCTACTAAAGTTATTACCGAACTTCCAGCGTCGGCTAAGTTATTAACCCCATCAGCAGTAATCGCGATACTACTCGTAAGAAATCCTGTCACAATTTTAATAACACATAAAAAAACATTGCTGATAATTCCAATAACCCCGCTTAACTTACCGTAGGCGATGCGCACTTTATTATCGCCATAATTTTCATGATCTTTTATAAATTTCTTCGCTAATAGTTTCAACATAAAAATTACCTCTTTTTATTACTAACTCTATTTTACTATTTTTTTGCTGTTTCTTCAAGCAATATCATTTCTTATTAACTAAATCTATTTTGCTTCTCTTCACTGTAGGCCAAGGCCCACCTAATTATCAACTAGAGCCCTCAAAACGCAAGGAAGGGCTAATAAAGTGGTCTAAACGGCTCATTAACCATCATTGTCGCGTGAAAATGAAAAACGATTGGTAAATTACCAATCGTAAAATTAAATGAAACTATTCAATAGAAATTAACACCTTTGATCCATCTGCATCAATATTAATTATCTCTCCCAAAAAATCACTATCGATGCAAGAAATTATTGTCTCCATATCAATGTTGTCTTTAATATCATTATCAACATTTTTTAGTGATTTATCAATTATTTTTGTCACGCCACTAGATCCTAAGGTACTTTTTAAAAAGGCAATCGGTAGCGTTATATTAACTTTATCACCATCATCATCAATTCTTATTTTTAAAAACTTTCCCGTTTGGCGATTAACACTCGCACCTTCTTTAGCGATTGCTACTTTTTTAACATTAATACTTTCTTTTGGTTTATCAATTGAAGCTAACAACTCCATTGCTTCCACAGCATTAATTATGCCGTTTTCCAACATTTCTAATACTTTTAGCCGCTCTTCATTCATCTTTTACAAACCATCCTTTTATTTTCTCACCCAAATTTTCCATTCGCGTACCAAAATCTTTAAAATTTTCTTTTACGGTTTTATCGCCAATTCGTTTTAATCTTTCTTCAATATCAACGATGGCTTTTTTAATTTCTTCTTTAGCTTTTTTCAATTCTTCTTGAACTTTATTTGAATTGACACCATCAACAATTTTTTTCGAAGCTCTTAATTCTGCTGCTTCAATTTTTTTCAAAGCTTTACGCATTTTTTCTAATGCTTTTGACAATTTTTCTTTTACTTTTTCATTACAGTTTTTTTGCTCTTCACTATCTTCTTCGAGAATTACACCTTCAATAACTTCTTTTTTGCTTTGATTGGCCATAGTTCGGAATAATTCCTCAGCTTCTTGTGCCGTTATTATTCCTTCTTCTAACATTTTTAATATTTTCATTCTTTCTTCCATGAGATCCTCCTTTTTTTGGTTCACAGTTTTTTCAGCAAGATACTTGCTGCTTCAAAAGTTATTTCTTTGTTTGCTAGTTTATCCAAAATTTCTTGCCTTTGGGTCGAAGTTTTATCTTCTTCTAGTTTGTCATACCCTAAGACAGTTAGAATTTCATTTAATAGTTTTTTAACGGTTGGATAAGAAATATTCATATCCTTTTCCACAGATTTAATGCTTCCTTGATTTTTCAAAAATATTTCAATAAACGTTAACTGTTCTTTTGATAATTTTGCTAGTTTACTTAGTGAAAATTCACCACTGATCTCAATCCCGCAACTATCACAGTGGAGGCGGGTGATCGCTAATTCATCGCCACAAATCGGGCATTTGGAAATTACTTCTTTACGCATGCTTTTCCCTCTTTTCTATTCATATTTTTTCGTTCGATTATCTATTTTATACCACCGAGACATCTGGTATATAAACCCTAAAAATCCAATTTCATCAGAATATTTATCAATCTCTTTCCAATTTTGATCAGCATACTGATAGTTGAAAAGATACTTATTAGAAACAAACTTGTTTTTCATCTATTTCTCCATAGTTTTAAAATAACTCAATAGCTATTTTAACATCTTCAGCATCAACATATATTTTTGTGCCGCCACCATGCTTTAGAAAGGCATCGATTAATTCCTCAGGGATATCATTTTCTTTAATGTACCGCATCATTATCCGAACAACCAATCGCACCGGGATGGGAAAGAAAAACAAACCATTAACAAGTCGTGATATGTGAGGATTCTCTTTAATTTTTAAGCGGAGATTAGCAAACCTTACCGGCTTTGTCTTATCTCCATATAAGCGAACAAACCCTTCTTGAGCAGTGATTTTTTTTCTTTCAATCTGCTTTAGTATTCTTTTTTTCATTTTATCACCGCTTTTATACTATCATTGTATAATATAAAATTAATATTGTCAATAGTAAACTTAATAATATTAATATCATTATTAATATTATTAATCAAACTATTAATTATACCGTTTTACGGGCAAATAAAAAAAGCTCGAACCCGAGCTTTTAATCATTTCTTTATTTTTTTTCTAAATATTCAACAATATCTGACACTTTACGGATGTTTTGCGCTACTTCATCAGAAACTTGAACATCAAATTCATCTTCGATTGCCATTATTAATTCAACAGAATCAAGTGAATCAGCGCCTAAGTCTTCTAATAATTTGCTTTCCATAGTAATTTTATTCTCATCAATTGATAATTCTTTAGCTATTAAGGCCTTCACCTTTTCAAAGTACATAATAATTTCCTCCTATGTATGTAGTATTATACTAATTATTTGTGGTTTTGTCAAGAAACTAGAGTTTCCAAATTCGTTCTTTCGCAAATAAATATAAATCTATATTTACCGCTTCCGCTATTTCAATTGTCATTTCATTAATAAACGCATCAAAAATGTTCATCATTAGTTTTACAGCCATTAATGAATCATTTATTTGCAATGTCTTTAGAGCTTGTTTATACCTTCGTTCATCATCCGCAATATATTGCAAGTCTTCTACGGTACATACTTTTTTGGTTTCAAGAGCTTGGATTTTTAAAAACTCGCCTAAGACAATCGCCAATCTACTAGCACTATTTAAAATCGACAAATGATTTTCACTTCGCAAATAATTATAATATTTAACGAGGTTAAAAGAAAATTCATTCATTAGTTCTGTTATTTCGTAATTGCTATTAATGTTAGTGGCTATTTTTGTTCTCAGGAAACCAGAATTATCAAAAATAATTTTTATTCCTGAAAGAAAACGAATATCTTCAACTTTTATAACATAAAGATAGGCAATAACACCATTATCAAAGACACAACGGATAATTTTAGAATTATCATCTTCATCAAAATATAAAATAGTGTAATAAGCTTCAAGAAATTGGCGACGCTGCAATAAAACTGCAGCGTAGTTTCCGGTTTCAACAACTAAATGCAAGTGAATATCACTACTAGCATCTTCAGGGTCTTTCACTAAATCACCACTCAAATAAAGTCCTAAGACTAATTTCGTCAATAGTACTTGATCAGTTACTAATTTTATTGCCCGACTTTGCAGCATTTAGCCTCCTAAAAAATATTATTTATTTTCTTCTGCTGGAGAAATCATCGATAATTCAACGCGGCCTTTTAATAAATCAACGGCGACAACCCAAACATTAACAATATCCCCGACACTAACTCTATCTAATGGATGGCGAATAAACTTCTTGCTCATTCTCGATAAATGGACTAGGCCATCTTCTTTAACACCGCAATCAACAAAGGCGCCAAAATCAACAACATTTCGGACTGTCCCTTGCAGTTCCATTCCTGGTTTTAAATCTTCTAAGTGCAGGACATCGCTGCGTAAAAGTGGTCGTTCAAAGCTATCACGCGGATCCCGAAGGGGAGCCACAAATGAATCAAGAATATCATTAAACGTATACTCACCAACAGTGAATTCTTTTAAGAATTCTTTGCGATCTAAACTAGCGATTTTTTCCTGTAATTCACTAGAACCAATATCGTTTTTAGTAAATTCTAACTTCTTCAATATCAGAGCAGCAATATCATAACTTTCGGGATGGATGCTCGTCATATCTAGTTTTTCATCACCATCAGGGATTCGTAAAAATCCAATTGCTTGTTCTAAAGTTTTCGGGCCAATTCCCTTAACTTTAATATCTTCACGATTTTTAAACTCGCCATTTGTATTGCGATACTCAACAATCGCTCTTGCTGTCTTGGCATTCAATCCTGACACCCTTTGTAATAACGGCGCTGAGGCACTATTAACATTAACTCCAACACTATTAACCGCTGTTTCAACAACAAAATCAAGCGAAGAATTAAGTTTAGATTGCGTTACATCATATTGATATTGACCAACACCAATTGATTTAGGATCAATTTTAACTAATTCACTTAATGGATCTTGGAGTCTTCTTGCTATCGAAGCCGCAGAACGTTCTTCAACTTCATAATCAGGAAACTCTTCACGAGCTAACTCACTAGCTGAATAAATTGATGCTCCCGCTTCATTAACGATTATATAATAAACTTCTTTCTTAATTTGTTTTAAAGTATCAGCAATAAAACTTTCCGTTTCTCGGCTCGCCGTCCCGTTACCAATTGCGATAACTTCCACGTCATAGCGATTAACCAGAGCTTTTATTTTATCTATTTCTCGTTGCGTTCTTTCATCAGAAACAACTTCTTCTTTGTTCTTTTGATTAGGATAAATCTTATCAATTGTTAGTACTTTACCTGTCGCATCAACGACAGCTAATTTACAACCTGTTCGATAAGCAGGGTCAACCCCTAAAACAACTTTACCTTTCATCGGTGGTGTTAATAGATATCTTTTTAAATTTTCCGCAAAAACCTTAATTGCTTGATCTTCAGCTTTATCTTTTAATTCCGCTCTTATTTCTCGCTCAATCGAAGGCTTAATTAAACGGCGATAGCTGTCTTCAATTGCTTCCGCTACATAACTTTCCGTTATTGAGCCATCTTCCGTAATAACACGGCGGTTCAAAAATTTCAAAACCCGCTCTGTATCCTCATTGATACTTACTTTTAAAATCTTTTCTGTTTCCCCACGATTAATCGCTAAAACCCGATGTAGTTTAATGCTGTTAATTGGCTCGCTATACTCATAGTACATCTCATAAACATGCTTTTCATCAGCTTTGGCATCGCGAACGCGAATGATTAATTCGCCTTTTGTTTGCAATAAGTTACGAATCCAACGACGGAATTTCGCATCATCAGCGACTATTTCCGCAACGATATCTTTAGCGCCTTGCAACGCTTCTTGAGCATCCTTAATAACTAGCCCTTCTTTTTCCAAATCTTCAGTTACATCAACAGTTACATATTTTTCCGCTTCTAATATAACATCGCCTTCTAGAGGAAAGCTGAGTAAATATTCAGCTAGTGGTTCTAGACCACGACGCTTTGCTTCTGTTGCTCTAGTCTTTTTCTTTTCTTTGAAAGGTCGATAAATATCTTCTAATTCGGAAAGTTTGTTCGCAGCAATAATTGCTGCTTCTAATTCCGGAGTCAATTTATCTTTTTCTTCAATTAATCGCATAATGTCTTCTTTACGATCTGCCAATTTACGGCCATATTCCCATTCTTCATAAATAGCTTTTATTTGCTCTTCATCAAGACCGCCAGTTACTTCCTTACGATAACGAGCTATAAAAGGAACAGTTCCTCCTTCTTCAATTAGTTTCAAAACCGCTTGAATTTGGGCAATGGAAACTTTTTGTTGAGCAGCAACTTGTTTCAATAGTTGTTCATTAATATAATTATTTTCTACCATGGTTACTAATTTCTCCTTTATTTTAACTATGTATATTATACTACTTTATGCCCTTTTTAGCAATGTTTTTAAAAGAAAACTATTACTTTGTTTATGCTTTAACAACTAAAAACAAAGAAAATTGTTCTTTTTTACAGAAAAAAATAAAAAAAGAAAATAGATTGGTGAATTATCTATTTTCGTCTTCTTTTTGCAAATCTTCTGGTAGTTCGGAAAAGGTTGTTTTGCATTTTGGAAATCTATTGCAAGCATAAAACTTTGAACCTTTCGAACGACCTCTTTTGGATATTCTTTCGACTAATTCGCCTTCTTCACAATTTGGACATTTTATCCCCGTTGAAACAATCTCTTCAGCCTCAGCTTTTTGAATATAGCGACAAGTTGGAAACGCCGAACAAGCAACAAAATCACCAAATCTCCCGTGACGGATAACTAATGGGCTATCACATTGAGGACATTTTTCTTCTAAAAAGACAGGATATATTTTTTCCATTTTTTCATCAGCTTCGGCTACTAAAGGCATATAATCTTCATAAAACTTAGCCAATTCTTCGGTCCAAATTTTATTTCCTTCAGAAATAGCATCAAGGTTTTTTTCCATATCCGCCGTGTATTTAATATTTATAACTTTAGAAAAATATTCTTCGAGTTTTTCTGAGGTTAGAATTCCTTGTTTAGTCGGATGCAGGAACTTCTTCTCCATCTTTACATAGTTTCTTTGTTTTAGCGTATCAACCATGGCTGCATAAGTTGATGGTCGGCCGATGCCTAGTTCTTCCATTTTCTTGATTAGGCGACCTTCGGTATATCTTAGGGACGGCGTAGTGAATTTTTGCTCAGTTATAACCTCGGCCTCAGTAATCTTTTCTTGCTCAGCAAAGAGCGGCAAGGCTTTTTCATCTTCAGCCTCATCACCTCTATATACTTTTAAGTACCCATCAAAAATAATTCTTTCGCCGCTAGCTTCAAAAGTATAACCATTATTAACAATCTTTACTTTTTCATCTTCAATCAGCGCACTGCTCATTTGCGACGCTAGCGCGCGATAGTAGATTAAGTTATACAATTTAAATTCATCAAGGCTTAAATATTTTTTAATGCTTTCTGGAGTATTAGACAAGTCTGTTGGTCTAATTGCTTCATGAGCATCTTGAACATTTTTACCTTTGTTGGCAATTCTTTGATAACCTTGAAAATATTTTTCGCCATAGTTTTTAATAATGTAATCTTTTCCTTCAGCAATAAACTCATCAGATAAGCGATAGGAGTCCGTGCGCATATAAGTAATTAACCCGATTCTTTCTTTTTCTAATTCAATACCTTCATATAAGTTTTGCGCAACAATCATCGTTCTTTTGGCGTTAAAATTTAATTTACTCGACCCTTCTTGTTGCAAAGTTGAAGTAATAAACGGTTCCCGAGATTTCTTTTCCCGAGTTTTTTTCACTATCTCACTAACAGCATAATCATTTGTCAAGCCCGCTAAGACATTGTCAACATCTTCTTTATTATTTAATTTGATTTTACCCTCGGCATCACCAATAAACTTCGCCTTAATTTGTTGTTTGCCTTTTAAAAATTCAATAAATATTTCCCAATACTCTTCGGGAATAAAACTGTTTATTTCTTCTTCTCGCTCAACAACTAATTTTAAAACAACGGACTGAACTCGCCCCGCCGATTTAGAGCCAATTTTACGTTGCAATAACTTGGACAAACTAAAACCAATAATTCGGTCAACTATTCGCCGTGATTCTTGAGCATGAACTAAATCTATATCAATTTCTCGGCCATTTTCAATCGCCTTTAAAACTGCAGTTTTAGTAATTTCATGAAAGACTATTCTTTCAGAATTAGCCGCGGTTAAACCTAAAGTATCATATAGATGCCAACTAATAGCCTCCCCCTCACGATCGGGGTCAGTTGCTAGGTATATTTTTTCGTATTTTTTAACATCTTTTTTTAACGCTTTAACAATCACAGCTTTATCTTTTAGTATTTTATACATTGGTTTAAAGTTATCTTCGATATCGACGCCAAAGCCACCAAAGCCTCTAGTCGTCAAATCACGAATGTGGCCTTTACTTGAGGTCACACTGTAATCTTTTCCTAAATACTTTTCAATTGTTTTTGATTTTGCTGGACTTTCAACAATCACCAAATATTTTTCCATATTTTTCACCCTATTTCGTATGCATTATAACACTATGATTAACAGTATGCAATAACTTTGCACCTTAATCCCGCAATCATTTTAGTTCATATTAATTTTTCTACCTTTATTGTAACATGCTTTTCGTAACTTAGGAAAAGAATTTATTTTTCTCAAAACAAAGAAAAAAGCTCAAAAGAGCTATATTTCATTAATAACTGCCAGTAAAACTAAGTCTTCCAAAAAAACATTTTTAATGGCGTGACTTTCGTTTTGCTTAGTAATGTTTATCGTACCTTCGTTAATAATAATTTTTTCACTTCCTGAAGTTATTACTCCACTACCAGATAAAACATACATCATTTCTTCATCACTTTCATGAAAGTGGAAACCAATCGAGGATCCATTAGGAATAGTGATCCGAGCATACATTTTCATGTGCGCAAGCGTTGGTGTTAGTTTTTCAATAAACACTTTCCCCTCGCCACCTCGCATATTTATAATTTCTTGTTTTTGACTTTCATTAAATTTAACTAACATTATTCTTCTCCAATAACTATATTCATTTTAAAATATTCTTCAATAACTTCATCATGATGATAATATTTTAGTTTACAAAACATTTCTTTAAAATCAATAATATTATCAACAGTTTCATCCCCAATTGAGATATAGTCACCATTATTTAATTG
>DATESD010000174.1:0-6061 GCA_035270985.1 Bacilli bacterium
ACTATCGTTGATGCTCCTGCGGGCACTTATACATATGCTATTAGAGATTATAAATCAGGCAAAGATGTTATTATTTATGACTCTTGTACAAATGAAGATGCTCTTAATAAACTAAAAGATATGAAGGGTGAATATGTTAAACTAACGGTTGTTGTTTATGATATGCACTCAAATGGTTATTGGCGAGTTCTAGCAATTGCTTCAGAAATTGAAGCCGCGGAAATCCCAATCGTTTCTGATCAAGAAAAAGTAGCATCAACAAAAACATTATTAACTGATGCTTTCAACGATAAGACAATTTTTGGCGATATCGTTCTTCCACTTGCTAATGATTTTGAAGGCCTAACAATTAGTTGGGTTTCTGACAAACCGGAAGTTTTAAGTGCTGAAGGAGTTAAGGGAACATCACCAGATCTTGAAAACCTTGTAAAATTAACAGCAACAATTACTGCTGGTGCAGTTACTGATACTGTTGAAGTTTCACTTAATGTTTTCATGTTATCAAAATCAACAGTAAAACAAGCCTTATTTACAAGTGATATGGGTGGAGATACTGTTTGGGTAGAAGGTAAAATCATTGCTCTTGATGTTGATGGCTACTTCTATTTAGCGGATGCAACAGCTGTAATTTACGTTAGAGCTAAATTAGCGGCAGGAGTTGCTGTTGGCGATAGCGTTAAAGTTATTGGTGTAACTTCGGCTTTTGTTAATAAGGACAAACAATATACAAGACAAATGACAGGAACAACAATCGTTAAATTAGAAGAAGCAGTAGTTATATTAGAAGCAGTTCAAACAACTGTTGCTGACTTCCCAGTACTTGATGTTGCGGGTGGCTTGTTAACCGAACTAGGCTACGCACAAATTAAGGGCAATAGCGCTTATGGAAAGATCGTTGAACTTACAGGCTATCTTCAAACAAGAGGAACATTTGGTAATGTTTACTTAGCTGAAACTGCTGAAGAAACCTCTCACGCTGTTCAATATTATTACAAATCTATTGATCAAGACGGCGTTAAAGCGTTAATAGGAAAATTAGTTAAAATTACATGTGTAATTTATGACGGATCATCAGCTGATGGCTGGAGATTAGGTTCATACTTAAGTATCGAAGAAGTAACAGAACCGATTGCATTTGAACCAACACCAGGAGCAATTACAATTGCTGCAGTAATTGCATCTGCCAAAGGCACTGAAGTTGTTTTTGAAGGTGTTGTAAAGTATGTATCAACTACAAATGGTATTATTGTTGAAGATGCAACAGGAAGTATCTTTGTATATAGCAAGACTTTAGTTGGCTTTGCTGCCGGAGATAAAGTAAGTGTTGCGGGTAAAAAGGATGAATATAATTTTGGCCCACAAGTTGCTAGTCCGGTAGTTACGAAAAAAGGAACTAGTTCATATATTTACACATATGATACAAATACTTTAACTGAAATTAATCTTATGAGCTACGATGACAGAACTATTTTTGGCAAAGTATTTAAAGTTACGGGAACAATCGTTGTTAGTGGTAATTTCGTTAACATTAGATTTGGTGAAGTAACACAAAACTTATACAACGACCCGTTTAATCTATCTATTCTAAAAGAATATGCCGGTCAAGAAGTAGAAATGTTAGTTGTAATTTATCAATACTATGCAAAGGGTAGCGTTTATAACCTATTCCCAATTGCAATTACAGCACGACCAACAGTTGTTTTAGGATAACAAAAACAAAATAAGTCTTAGTGTGAAAACACTGAGACTTTTTTTAATGCAAATCCAAAGTTTAACTAATTGCGGATTGGCATTTAATGTGTTAAAATAAGGGTATGAAAAAGGAGAAAACTATGCAATATAGAAAATGGTATAACAAAGATATCAAAACTTCGATTTTAGGATTTGGCGCGATGAGACTAAAAGTAGTTGACAAAGAGATTGATGAAGTTAAAGGTTTGGCATTAATTGACAAAGCATATAAAAGCGGAGTCAACTATTTTGATACAGCTGTTCCCTATACTGACGGGAAGAATGAAACATTTGTGGGGAAGGCTTTAAAGCGATATCCCCGGGATAGTTTTTATCTAGCAACGAAGTTGTCAATTAGGCTATATAAGACTAAAGAAGAATTAAAAGAAGTAATCGATAAACAATTAGAAAACCTTCAAACAGAATATATTGATTGTTATTTACTGCATGCCCTAAACAAGAACACGTTTCAAACGATAAAAGATTGGAATATAATGGAAATCGTAGAAGGGTGGAAAGCGGCTGGGAAAATAAGGAATATCGGGTTTTCTTTTCATGACGATTATAAAACGTTTAAAGAAATATTGGACTATTATAACTGGGATTTTTGCCAGATCCAATTAAATTATATGGATGATGAGATCCAACAAGGAATTGCCGGGTATCACGACCTTGTTCGAAAGCAAATACCAGTTGTTATTATGGAACCGGTAAAGGGAGGAAAACTTTCTTCTTTTAATGACGGAGTTGCGCAAAAGTTAAAGGATTATAATTCGACAGCATCTCTTTCTAGTTGGGCAATGCGGTGGGTAGGGTCCCTTGATGGCGTGAAAGTCATTTTGAGTGGCATGAACGAAATGGATCAAGTCGAAGATAATTTGAAAACTTTCAACAATTTTGAAAGATTAAACAAAAAAGAACAAGAGTTGATTATTCAAGTTAAAGAAGAGTTAAAGAAAATTACGGCCGTCGGCTGCACTAATTGTGAATACTGTATGCCGTGTACTGTGGGAGTAAATATCCCGGGTAATTTTAGAATTTTTAATGATTACGAAATGTATAAATCTGAAGGGGACGTTAAATGGCGATATGGCGATTTAGTCGCTAAAAAAGCCGAAGCTAGTTTATGTATTGAATGTGGGAAATGCGTTCCTCAGTGCCCCCAAGGAATAGATATTCCTAATGAATTGAAACGAATGCTGAAAGTTCTTTCTTTTCTAGAGTAGGAGATAAACAGATGATAGGAAGTATCGCCGAAACAAAAAGGATTTTAACTAAATATGATTTAAGAGCAAAAAAGAAACTAGGACAAAACTTTTTAGTTGATGGGAATATAATCAAAAAAATTATTGACCAAATCAACCTTGCCCCTGAAGATGCGGTCGTTGAAATTGGACCGGGAATTGGGGCAATGACGGAAGTTCTGCTAACAAAAGCAGAAAAAGTTTTATGCTATGAGATTGACAAAGGAATGGTGGAGGTACTACTTAATGAACTTCCTCAGGATAAACTAATAGTTAAAGAACAAGATTTTTTAAAAGTTGATTTGCAGGCAGATTTGCAAAACTTTAGAGAAGGGCAACGAATCGTTATCGTTAGCAATTTGCCGTATTACATTACGACGCCAATTATTTTTAAATTACTGGAAGAAGAAAATAACCTAGATGAATTTTATTTTATGGTGCAAAAAGAAGTTGGTCTGCGGTTGACGGGAAAGCCAAAAACTAAAGATTATAATAGTTTGAGTGTTTTGATTGCCTTCCAAGCGGAAGCAAAGTTACTGTTTGAAGTCAAACATAATTGCTTCTATCCTGCTCCCGAAGTAGATAGTGTAATAGTTAGTTTGAAAAAGGTAAAGAATGATTACAGCATAAATAACAAGGCTAAATTTGTAGAATTCGCGCAAAGCATATTTGCTATGCGCCGGAAAACGGTAGTAAACAATATAATTGCTAAATATTCTTTTTCGCGCGATGAGATAGTAGAAAGATTGCTATCGCTTGGCCATAAAGAAACTTTGAGAGCGGAAGAATTAACGGTTGAAGAAATAGTAAATTTATATAAGGCCCTTAGTTTATAGGTGAAGAAAATGATAATTAGGCAAAATTGTAAAATTAATGTGGGACTTAAAATTTTAGATAAAAGAGAGGACGGCTATCACAACCTAATCTCAGTTTTTGTTCCGGTTAGTTTATATGATACTTTAAGATACAAACTCACGGCGAATAAAATTATTGTTATAACAAATAAAATACCCCAAGAAAAAAATATTGTTTATAAAGTGGCAAAGTTGATGCAAGAAAGATATAACGTTAAGCGCGGCATTAAAATAAACATAAAAAAAAGAATTCCCCTTGAGGCTGGTCTTGGAGGGGGAAGCGCTGATGCAGCAATAACAATCAAGACTTTAAATAAAATGTGGAATTTAGCTTTAAGCGAAGAAGAAAGTTATCGCTTGGGGGAAGAAATAGGCAGTGATGTTCCCTTCTTTATTAAAAACAAGTTGGCCGTTGTTGAAGGGCGCGGCGAAAAAATTAAAGAGTTAAAGAGTGGCTTGCGTTTATCAATAATAATGATAAAACCAAAAATCGGCTTTCAAACAAAAGAAGTATTTGAACATTTAAATAAAGAGTCTCTAAGCGAGAACAACATTAACGAAGTGATCGCCGGATTTAAGGGTAATGATTTAAAAAGAGTAGTTCTAAATATAAAAAATGATTTGGAAAAGGGAATTGAATACAACTCTTTAAAAGTAGAAGCTATTAATAAAATAAAGCAAGATTTAACTAATGTAGGAGCGCTAAAGAGTTCGATGAGCGGTAGTGGGAGTTGTGTTTATGGCATCTTTGATAGTTCTGTAAAATTAAACAAAGTAAGGGTCCAACTTATAAAACAAGGATACAAAAGAAAGCAAATATTTGTTGTTACTAGTTTGTAATGGATGAGGAAAAACGTTTTACTTTAGTTAACGTTGTTTTAAAATGTGTCTTGTGCTATAATAAAAGTGAAGAAAACGAGTAGGAGGACTTTTAAAAAATGGCAATTGTTCATGGAACAAAAGTAAAACTATTTACCCTAAATTCTAATCCGGAATTAGCTAAAGAAATCGCTGATTATATGGGGATAGAATTATCTGATTGTAATATTGAAAGATTTGCTGATGGCGAGGTAGGAATTAACATTCCAGAAACGGTTCGCGGACATCATGTTTTTGTGGTTCAAACAACTTCAAAACCGGTTAACGAGCACTATATGGAATTGTTAATAATGATTGATGCTTTAAAGCGAGCATCGGCGCGAACGATTAACATTATTATGCCTTATTATGGTTATTCAAGACAAGACAGAAAAGCTCTATCTCGTCAACCTATTTCAGCAAAATTAGTAGCGGACCTATTAACTGTTGCGGGGGCAACGAGAGTGATATCTCTCGATTTACACGCTGCGCAAATTCAGGGATTCTTTGATATCCCGATTGATAATTTTGAGGCGGCACCGATAACTGTTAGCTACCTAAAAGATTTAGGCATTGAAGATGTTGTTGTTGTTTCTCCCGATCACGGAGGCACAACAAGGGCGAGAAAATTTGCAATTAACTTCGCGGCACCGATTGCGATAATTGATAAACGAAGACCAAGACCAAATGAAGCGGAAGTTATGAACATCATTGGTGATGTTAATGGCAAAAATGTTATCATAGTTGATGATATTGTTGATACTGCAGGAACAATTTCTGTCGCGGCAACAGCTTTGAAAAAGGCAGGAGCTAAAGATATTTACGTTGTTTGTACACATCCTGTTCTTTCTGGAGATGCAACAACGAGAATTCTGAATTCGGAAATAACAAAACTAATTACAACGAACACAATTAAAATTCCTGAAGAAAAGAAAAACGCAAAAATTGTACAATTGTCAGTAGCAAAAGTTATTGGGCAAGGGGTTCTAAACATTATCGACGATAAGGCGATAAGCACCCTATTCCAGTATGATCCAAATAATAAATTGAATTAAACATAACCCTAAAACAATCCCTGAATAAGGGATTTTTTTGTTTGAGAAGACTATTGATTAAGTAGTTGAAAAATGGCTTGAGAAAAGCAAAAAAGGTTTGACTTTGAAGGGCGAATAGTATATAATATATAATAGCCTTGGGGAAAAAGATGTTTATTTTAGGAAAATAGAATAAATGGCTTGACAACAAAGTGGTAATATTATATAATAGTAAACGCTGCAAAAAGCAAAATACTAAGGTCTTTGAAAACTGAATAGAACAGATGGAGCAGGATAAAATTTATTGAGAGTTTGATCCTGGCTCAGGATGAACGCTGGC
>DATESD010000175.1:0-4410 GCA_035270985.1 Bacilli bacterium
TACTTATTCATGGTCACCTTACGAACCGCACCTTCTTTATAAATTTTAATCCATTGCTCATAATAATCAATAAACCTTATCTTCTTGAAATTCATTTGTTTCCTCCCTTTTAAATATTTCACTTACGCTGATGAAGGGTGATAAGAGTGTCAAACTTGCATAAGAATGAACTGATCATTAACATTTCGTTCGAAATTTTTGGAAAACTAATAGGCACTTCTTTAAGTATCAAAAAATGTCTAGTATAACCTTGCTGCGTTGGTTTGTATTTTTCAAACATATAGTATAGAAAATCGCCGTTAATTCCATTCGAACTTACTATTTTTACGCCATCTGTGGCCAAAAAGAAAGGTTTTCTTGGTTTATATATAGAAACTGTATGGTCACCAAAAAGAACTATATCATCGAAATTTGTAAAAGGTTCTCCGTTAGCATAGCCTATAACTGGTAATGCTCCTTGTTGTATTACTTCAAATTCACCATCTGGTGATGGATTTGCCAAAAAAGCCTTAAACGGATGAGTATTTAATATGTCTCCAAATTCACACTGTTCCCAAGTAAAAGCAAAAAAAGAACCATAAATGGTCCTTTCTTTACAAATTTCGTTCTAAGTGTTTTATTTATCAATCCTTGGTAATTGAATTTCAAAACCACCTTCTAATATGAACTTTCTTAAAAACGAGTCGACTCTCATCCTAACTTTAGGAGTCGTTAATTTTTGATTATCTGTTTGTTCAAAGTGCTGTCTAGCTTTTAACAGATCAACTGTGGCAATCAATTCATCAAATTTACCATATTCATTGATAGAGTCCTTTGTTAACTTAACACTCATAAAATATCTCAATTTAAGTTCATCTAAACCAAATATAGAGGCACAGCGATATATTTGATCATCTTTCGCACGTACCTGATATTCCGTAATATAATCTCTAAAGGTTTTTCTTTCTTGAACACGAGCTTCTCCTCGTTCTATATCTCTTAGAAAAATTGCTGCATATTTTTGCTCTTCCTGCGAAAGCGTTGAAAAAGAATTATGTAATTCAAATAAAGTTTTTTCTCTTTCTTCCTCGCTGCCACTGTCTAAAGCCTTTAAATATTTCACGAAATTAGAATTCATATAATTCGTATCAATTAGACCTGTGTTAATTTCAGTTAAATAACCTTCTATTTCATAAGGAACATCTTCCGTTGGTGGAATATCTGGTACAATTCCTCCAGGAATTTCTTTATACCTAAGTGCTAAGGTTAAAAAGTCAGTTTCTCCAAACTTAATTTCTAGATCTTCCTTGATGATGAAATCAGTGGTTTCAACATCTTCCCATTTAAAGCCCTGAATTTTAGCTGATTCCACCGCATCATTAAGCTGTTTGAACAATTTGGAAAACTTCGCTTTTGTTGCGGAATCATCGGGAAGTTTTGTAAAATCAGAAACACCATTATTTTTAAATAGGTTTTTAATTTCAATATAAACTGAATTCATGCGATCTAAATTTTCCCTAATTTTAGGAACAAATAACCCAAGTGGTTTATCACCCGAATAAAGTTTTATTGCAGCCTCTATATTTCTTTGCATCGTATGCGGTTTTCGATAGTATTTAATCGTTCCAAATGGTTTGTCCGGACCAAAGAGTCGATTCGTTCTAGAAAATGCTTGAATAATGTGCTCATACTCTTGAAGTTTATCGTAATAGAGTGTGTTAATCCATTTAGAGTCAAAGCCGGTTAACATTTGATTAACAACAATAAGTAAATCAATTTGTTTTTCAGGTGTTTTATCGATTGAAATGTATGGGTCTTTATGAGCAAGTCTAGATGCGACATTTTTTTTATATATATCCCAACTCCCCATCGTGTAAGTCATACCGTACCTTTTATTATAATCGTTAAGCAATTCAACTAAACCTTCTTCTTTAAACTCAGTTCCTTCTGTATTATCAATGCTTGGATCAACGAGACAACATACTTTTAAATCAGGGTTTTCCTGTTTGAACAAGCGATAATACTTAATTGCTTCATTAATACCGTTTGTTGCAAATATTGCATGAAATTTATAATTCCTACTTAGGGTCGACCAATTGTTTAAAATGTCTTTAACAACCATTTTACGGTGAACGTCATTATCATATTGCGAGGTAGGAAGATAATCCTCAATCCCTTTTGTGTAATTACCATTTGCATCAAATGTTCCCGCCATTGGAACTTCATTAATATATTCGTAATATTTAACTCGTTTAGCCTCATCTTGCAAGGCTTCTATTTCAGATGAAGATTTTGATTTCTCTAATGCTACTATCTTTCGAAGATCAATATCTTTATACGTTAGAACTTTATAAGGGTCAAACCCTAAAACGTTTTTATCGCGAATTCCATCCGCAATACTATATCGATGAAGTTCATTGCCAAACACATCCGCTGTGGTGCTTTCACTACGTTCATTTTCTTTATGAATCGGCGTGCCTGTAAAACCAAAGAAAAGGGCTTGAGAGAAGGTTTTCTTTATCGTGTAAAGCATTTCACCAAAAGTTGATCTATGTGCTTCATCAACGATAATTACGATTCTTTTTGATTTCATTAACTCAATATCTCTCGTTTTTAACCCATCAGCATCTTCGCTAATTTTACTCATTTTTTGAATAGACGTTACAATAAGTGTGTTTTTAGGGTCTGTGCTTTTGAGTTTAGTAACTAATACTTTTGTGTTCTCAGTAGCTTGAACATCTTCGTTTTCATTTGAAAAATTACGATACTCATTTAAAGATTGTGTCCCGAGTTCGATTCTGTCTACTAAAAATATCACTTTATCTGCATCTTTAGAAGCCGCTATTAGTTGCGCTGATTTAAAACTGGTCATGGTTTTACCTGAGCCTGTTGTGTGCCAAATGTAACCACCTAGATTGTTTTTTGCAGTCCAATCGGTTTTAGATACTTTATCCGATATTGAATAGGCGGCATAATACTGATAACTTCTCATAACTTTTAGCAAGCCATCTGTATTATCAGCAACCGTATAAAACCCAATCAGTTGATGCGCCATTGGAATTGATAATAATTTAGCCGTCACTTCTTTCCAATCATTAATTGGTTCATTATTAAAATCCGCCCAGTGGAAATAAAAATTAGGATTGAATTTATTGTCTTCTCCTGGATTCGAAAAATAGATGGTTTCTTCAGGGTTCATTGCAACAAAAATTTGAGTTAGTGCAAAAATACCTCTAAATACACCCTCTCTAGAATATTTTTCTATTTGATTAGCGGCTTGACTCACTGGAATGCCTGTCTTTTTAAGTTCAATGTGTATAACGGGCATGCCATTGATTAAAAGCATTAAATCGCCTCTACGGTCATTATATATGCCTTGGGTTTTAAATTTAGGTTGACTTATTATTTGATATTTACTATTGCCAGCAGCAATTTCCATCCGATCATAAATTTTAAGACTTATTTCTTTACCAAAATGTAGTAAATCTTTTGGGTTATCTCTTTTAATCGAAACTGTTTTCCCATTAATAAATCCATTTAATTTCAAGGGAGTTCTTAAAGATTTAATTTGTTCTAGTATCTGTTGCATCTCTGACTTTGTTAAAGGCTGATTGTTCAATCGATCCATTTCACGGTTATTGTTAAACAAAATGTTTGCCCAATTTTTAAGCAAGTCTTCTTCGGTAGGATTCTTAATAACTTCTTTTTCCCATCCAAACTGTGAAAGAACTGATATTAATTCTTTTTCAAACGCTACTTCATTTGTAAATGCCATAATTTCTCCTCCTTTCTATACAAACATCTTTTGAAGAAGTGCTTTTTTAATATTTACTAACTTTTCATACTTACGCTGATGAAGGGTGATAAGGGTATCCATTCTTGTTAGAAATTCAGATATATTTGATTGTTCGATTAGTGATTTAGGCTTATAAATATCCATATCTGATATCATCTCTAATCTAACAGAGTCTACAGTAGCTTTTGCAGTTAGTTGCATTGCTCGTTCATAAAATTTAGTCGAAAAGTAGTAATAAAAATATTTCCCTTCTATATTCTTAAAATCGGCCATTTTATACACTCTTTGGTGTAAGTCAAACTTGCCATTTACATAATGAAAGACCTTACCAATTTGACCATCGCCAATAGTTAGAACTGCCTCTTCATCGTATAAATATCTCGAACTTCTTAAAGGTTTTTCCGATCTAATATAGAAGGGATATTTTGCCCCTTCAATGTTGTCTTGTGTATTGCTCTTTCCCGTAGTAATTGAAACTAGTTCATTAGCTTTACACTGTTCCCAAGTAAAAGTGAAAATTATAAAACGATTATTTTATCCCAGTAAGTACTATGTTGTCCTACAAACAGTAGGTTTATGTCGTTTGGGACACTTGGCTTTCTGTGTCCTACAGTTTCCAACGGTGTCCTATAAAA
>DATESD010000176.1:0-2306 GCA_035270985.1 Bacilli bacterium
GGCCCCGTAATTATTTTAATTAATATTTTTATTCTCGCGATTGTGATGTTCTTTAGTCGCTTCAAAACTAGAGGCCATAAGGCTAAAGAAAATTAAAAACTGACTCTTTTTGGGTCAGTTTTATTTTTTCATTAATAATATACTTTATATAGGTACAATCCTTCAGCAGGGGCGATTTTAGGCGCAAATACCCTGTTTTTTTGCGCCGTAATTGCTTTTAGGTCTTCCAAAGAGTATTTACCCCTAGCCGTCTCCAACCACATTGCGACCAAAATTCTTATCATGTTATGTAAGAAGCCAGAACCAATAATTTTAATTTTTAAAACATCTATATTCCAAATAAATTCAATCGAAAATATTTCTCGCACAGTGTTTTCGTTTTTTTTATTTTTAGTGTAAGATCGGAAATCATGCTCGCCGATATAGAGCTTTGCCGCCTCTTCCATCAAGGAACGGTCAATGTTTCGATAGCGACAAAAATAACGATAATTTCTTAAAAGCGGATCAAACTCATTAAAATCAATCATATAATGATATTCTTTTTTGATTGCATTAATTCGCGAGTGAAAATCATCGGTAACTTTTTCAACACTCTTAATATATATATCCTTAGCAATCCGTGAATTGATTGCTGTTTTCATGTTCCAATTACCGATATCCAGATCACAATCAAAATGAAATACCTGACCCAATGCATGAACCCCTGTATCAGTTCTTCCAGAACTATGAATAATGACTGGTTTTTTAGTGATTATAGCCAAGACATCTTCAATTTCTTTTTGTACAGTCCGCAGTTTTCCTTGAACTTGAAACCCATGATAATTGCTGCCATCATAACTGACTACACACTTATAACGCATAAATAATCCTTAGGCAAATCGTTGCCATTAAAAAAATCACACAAAACCCTAAAGTGAAATAATCACTAAAATGATATTTTAAAACATTAATGCTCGTCCTCGGGGCATCAGGGATATACCCTCTTGCCTCCATAGCGTCAGCTAAATCATAGGCTCTTTTATAAGCGATAACAAACATTGGCACTAGTAAGGAAATTATTTGCATTACTTTCGCCCCTATTTTACCTTCTTTAAAATCCACTCCCCGCGAAGCTTGAGCTTTTAATATCTTTTCTGCTTCATTTATCAAAGTAGGAATAAACCTTAGAGCAATAGAAATCATCATCGTTAGGGTTGCTACTTTAATACCAACATATTTAAGTGGTTTTAGAATCGCTTCTAAACCATTGTTTAAATCTGTTGGCTTCGTCGTTAGTGTTAGT
Organism: Bacilli bacterium; assembly: GCA_035270985.1. Classification (GTDB taxonomy): domain Bacteria; phylum Bacillota_I; class Bacilli_A; order ML615J-28; family CAG-698; genus JAAYBG01. Next base: position 1,283 of record DATESD010000176.1, read on the forward strand.
AACGAAGAAATAAACAGCAAGGCAATAATTCGCAGTAAAATATATAAAGACATCATTAGTCCTGAATCAAAGACCCGAATTTCATAACTAAATAAGAGATAGGAAAAATCTAATTTATATTGAATATAAAAGCCTAGCAATAAAACCATTAGCAGCAACAAGACCCGAAAATTCTTAATGATTTTCTTTGATAAAAAGAAAATTATTAATAGAAAAAATATTATTAAAGCATTAGCAATTGTCATCTTAAAAGAAAACGTCGCTAAAAGAACCCCATCTTTACGTAATAATAACTGAAAGAAAAAAGTGAAAAGTAACACAAAAGAAACCATTTTTAAACTATTGAGAAACTTCATTAATGGTATTTTACTTGTAACAATAATAATTAAGACAAATCCTAAAATACCACCAAGAAAATAAATATTCTTCACAACAAATAATGCAATCATATACAAAAAAACAGCAATTAGCTTTGTTCTTGGATCAAGACGATGAATCCAAGAATCGGCATTATAGTATTGACCAAAAACAATTTTATCATTCATTGTCATCACCTAAAACACGATACAATTCTTGATAAGCTTCTTCAATACTATATTGATGAATATCTATTTCGATCTGCATATTTTCTTTAATGGCTTGCATCACTTTCATTAGTTCTGGATGGTCAAGGTTATGTTTCAACAAAAACTCATCATCAGCAAATAATGCTTTTCGATCACCATCATAAACGATTGTTCCCTTATCCAAAACAACAACTCTTTTAGCAACCTGACAAACAACTTCCATATCATGAGTGATGATAATAATTGTTTTATGTTCTTCTTCATTAATTTTAATCAGTAGTTTTAATAATTCGCTTTTTCCAAACGGATCTAGGCCAACTGTTGGTTCATCTAAAACTAAAATATCGGGACTGCTAGCGAGAATTCCCGCAATCGCAACCTTGCGCATCTGTCCACCAGAAAGCGCAAAGGGGCTTTTTTCTAAAACATCGTCATCTAAGCCGACTAAGTTCGCCGCT
>DATESD010000177.1:0-3625 GCA_035270985.1 Bacilli bacterium
CCCCTTAGAGATGATGAGGTTGATAGGTCAGGAGTGTAAGTACGGTGACGTATTAAGCGGACTGATACTAATAGGTCGAGGACTTAACCTACAATTTAAAGTACTATTCAATTTTGAAAGAGAGTTTGGTGATGATGGCAAAGTGGATATACCTGTTCCCATCTCGAACACAGAAGTCAAGCACTTTTACGCTGATGATAGTTGGTTTTTTAGCCCGCGAAAGTAGGTAATTGCCAAGCTCCTTTCTATTAATTTATAAACACTGCCTCCGTAGCTCAGTTGGTTAGAGCACATGACTGTTAATCATGGGGTCATAGGTTCAAGTCCTATTGGGGGCGCCATTTTTATAAATAGGCCCTTTGGAGAAACGGTTAACTCACATGCCTTTCACGCATGCATTCACGGGTTCGAATCCCGTAAGGGTCACCATTTTTTCTTTTGGCGAGAAATAAGATAACACCTAAAAATTAGGTGTTTTTTTATTTACCTTTTTACAAAGAAGATAAATAAGAATCAATCAGTGTAACAAAAAGTAATATGGGGACATATTTTTTGATAAAATAACAAGTAAAACTGTAACTTTATAATTACTAACGCGAAATCTAAATACTAACTGCCATAAAAGGGTAACTTAGTGCAGAAAAATAAAAAACTTCTTGGCAAAAAGCTAGTAATTATAGTATAATATTATATGTTGTGCCAAAGGAGGTAGAGCGATGAACGATAATTTTGAAAAAAAACTAACAAAAATAATGATGATTTTAGGGGCAGTCGCCATCGTTGCTGTAATTTTAATTTTCTTTCCGTGGGGAGGAGAAAAGGGTAAAATCCGTGGTGAATATGATTTTTTAGAAAATAATGATCATGTTTTTACTTATATAACAATGGATGAAATTAAAACAAATATAGATAACGGAAAAAGTTTTCAACTATATTTGGGCAATGAAACACTAAATAACGTTAATTACTTTGTGTATTATGTTAATCAATTAGCTAAAAACAATAATGAAGAAGTTGTTTATTATCTTGATTTTTTTGATATGTCAATTGATGATTTGACTTATATTAGGTCTAAATCAAGTGTTGAAGTTGAAACAAGTGTTCCGACGATGATTTATTTTAAGCAGGATATCGTTGAAAACATAAGTAAGGCCTTTGATATTAGTTGTATAAGAAATTTAAAAGATTATGAATCTAATTATTGGCTATTACTAGAAGATTACTTTAGAAACTGTTATTCAAATTAAGGAGAATATATATGAGAGGATTTAAAAAGTTATTAAAATGGTCAAAGCCATATCTATTCTTGCTGCTTGTGGTCGTTCTTTTAACAGTTGTTAATCCTTTAGCATACTCATTTGTTCCGCAATTCATAAAATACATTGTTGATGTTATCTTAGGAGGAGCAAGTTCTGCTACTGGAACGATTACGCTTCCTTCTTTTTTAATGGAATTTTTTGATTCTTATCAAGAACCATTAACAGCAATTACTATTGTTGGGATAGCTTTAGTTTTATGGCAATTATTGCGGGGCATTATCATGTTTTTTAATGGCTATGTAAAAGGAGTAATTGGTGAAGGAATTGCTTTTGATATGCGGACAAGACTATATTCGCATATCCAAGACTTATCTTACACATACCAAAATAACGCTGATACAGGTGATTTAATTCAAAGATGTACCTCAGATGTGGATACGATTAAATCATTCCTAACATCGCAATTGCCCCAAGTATTATATATTATCGCATCTTTTACAGCGGGCGCGATCCAGATGTATTTTATAAATCGAACAATCATGTTAGTTACCTTGGGTGTTGTACCGATTAGTTTGGTGTCTTCAGTAATATATTTTCGCTATGTAAGGAAAAAGTTTGAAGAAATAGAAGTAGTCGAAGCAAATATGACGACAGTGTTACAAGAAAACATTAACGGCGTTAGAGTCGTTAAGGCCTTTGCTCGCGAAAAACATGAAATTACTAAGTTCAACGAAAAAAATGCTGTTTACCGTGATGAGTCAAGAAAACTAAATAACGCAATGGGCTTTTACTGGGGAGCAAGTGATTTTATAACAATGTTGCAATACGCGGCGACGATTGGCGTCTGTGTGTATCTTGCTAAGAATGGTCTAGTTTCAACGGGGGACATAATTGCATGTATGATGTATATCGGTATGCTAGTTTATCCGATTAGAGGTTTAGGGCGAATAATTGGTGATTTTGGTAAATCAACAGTAGCAGCTAAAAGGCTAGATGAGATTTTGGCGGAACCAACGGAATACGTTAACGACGGTATTTTAGAACCAGAGATAAATGGCAATATAAAATTTACTGATGTTTCGTTTAAATTTGATGATACGGACCAACACCTTTTAAAAAATATCAATTTTGAAATTAAAGCCGGGGAAACGGTCGCAATCATCGGAAAAACCGGAAGCGGTAAATCGACGATTGCTAATATGCTTGTAAGAATGCTAGATTATGATCAAGGTAGTATCACTATTAATGGTGTTGAATTAAAAGCCATTAAAAAGCATTGGGTCCGCAGTAATATAGGGATTATCTTACAAGATCCTTTCTTGTATGCTAAATCTGTTTTGGATAATATTAAGATTGGCGATCGCCATTTAGAAAACGAAAAAGTTTATCAAGCAGCCGTAACGGCGGCTGTTGATAAGGATATTTCTGGATTTGCCTCAGGTTATGATACTTTAGTTGGGGAAAAGGGTGTTACCTTATCTGGTGGCCAAAAACAAAGAATTGCGATTGCCCGGATGTTGATTTTAAATAAGTCAGTTTTGGTGTTTGATGATTCTCTAAGTGCGGTTGATACAAGAACTGATTTAATGATTAGAAATGCTTTGAAATTAAAAGATAAAGGGTTGACTTCGATTATTATTACTCACCGAATAACGACCGCTAAAGAGGCTAACAAGATTATCGTGTTAGAGAATGGTGGCGTTAGTGAAATTGGAACCCATCAAGAATTAGCCGTTAAGGAAGGGCTATACAAACGCCTTTGGGATATTCAAGGAGCACTTGAAAATGAATTCCTTGGTATTGTTGCAGGAGGTGAGAGTAATGAATAGTTTTGAAGAACAAGATTACTCTTCGGAAAAGTTTAGCGTCGGTATTTGGAAAAAAATTTTAAAACTAGTTATCAAACGGAAGAAACCGTTGATTTTCCTCATAATTTCGGTTACTGGATTAGCAGCATTAGATGTTGTTTCACCACTATTAAATAAATATGCTATTGAGGAATTCTTCACTAAGCAAGATTTCTCAACAATAAACCTTTTTATCGGGGCCTATTGTTTACTTGCTATTGGTTATGGTGTTATTATTAACAGCTTTATTCGCATGGCTGGTATTGTTGAAGTTGAAGTTGGTTATGAACTTCGCCATGAAGCTTTTGAAAAACTACAACTTTTGCCGTTTTCATATTATGATAAAACACCGGCTGGTTGGATAATGGCCCGCTTAACATCTGATTCTCGGCGCCTAGCATCGATAATTTCTTGGGGAATTGTTGATATGTTGTGGGGAGCCTTGTCGATGATTGGAATTTTAATTATTATGTATGTTGTTAACTGGAAACTAGCCTTGATTATTACGGTTTTGGTTCC
>DATESD010000178.1:0-2013 GCA_035270985.1 Bacilli bacterium
GAAATTAATTATATAAATACATCATGAGAAAAATATACAATTATATTGTATTTATTTCTGTTTTTATTGCATTAGTAAACTCGGGATGTAAAAGTAGTTTCACAACAAAAGTTACTGTTCGAGCGAATCAGTGGTATTTCAACAACCAAATTATCAACAAGGGATCGCCGGCTGAAGGATTACTAATGAATGTACGTATGGTTAATTCAGTTTTTGAGGATAGGTCAACTCAATTATCGATAAATATTCCCAATTTTGATTCAGATACTAATACAAATGAGTTTATTTCGATGATATCTGAATATGTGTCGAGTGGAGTAAATGCGTTTACGATTTCTCTTCAGGGAGGATCACCCGGCTATGAGGGAGCAATAAATACAGCATTCAATGATGACGGATCACTTCGGAAAAAGTATTTCGATCGTGTCGAAAAAGTAATCCGCGCATGTGACTCTCAGCATGCGGTAGTAATTCTTTCCTGTTTTTATCAACGTCAACACTCTCATTATTCTTCATTAAAAGGCAAAGAGGAAATTATAAAAGCGTTAGGGAATGTTGTAAACTGGATTAAAGAAAGAAAATTCACAAATGTTTTACTTGAAATAACCAACGAACATAATCATGGTGGATATAAAAACTGGCCAGATGGCGAATGGTTAGCCTCTGAACAAGGACAAAACGAATTAATTATGTTGGTTAAAAGATTTTATCCATCCCTCTTGGTAGGTACAAGTGGTATGGGAGATGGAACATATTCACCACTTCTTACAAAAGAATCCGATTTCTTTCTTATTCACTTTAACAATACAGATATAGAAGATATTCCAATAAAAATAGAAGATCTAAAAAAGTACGGAAAGCCTATTATTTGCAATGAAGACGACAAGCTAAAAAATGAAGGTGCAATTGCAATGGCTCTATCAGTTTTAAATGGATGTGGATGGGGATATATGAATTATCCAGTTAATCAGAAAGCTCCCTTTCAGTTTAAAGGGATAGCAGACGATTCTGTTGTTTATAAAATGTTTAAGAATGTTTCGTCACCTGGTTTTCAAATCGATCTTCATTCAATGAAAATACCTTCAAGTACGATTATTTCACCAAATGACGGTGATATTTTAAAAACATATTATCCACTTTCCGATTTAAACGGTGGATGGAGAACTTTAAAAGGGTCGAATGAAATCAATGAAAAAGCAGGTATTGATATTCAAAAATTAGATGATGTATTTGAATATATTAAAGGGAGTACAAAAAATGGTGGATTATTGGTACTACGTGATGGTTGGTTAGTATATGAAAGATATTTTGGTATGGGTCATCGTGACGCTACTCCCAATCTGGCATCTTGTGGTAAATCATTTACCAGTGCAGCTATCGGAATTCTAATTGAACAGCATCCGGAATTATTTCCTGAAAGATTAAATCAAAAGATTTTTAATCCTAAGTATCTTCCTAATGTCTTTTTTCCATTATCAGATCCTAGGATGGAAAATATTAAACTTGGTCAACTTTTATCATTTTCAGCTGGAATTCGTGGGAATAATCCAGTTTATGTAAAGAATGAGCCACAAACAATAAATCCCGTTGGTTTAGATGGATGGAAAGCTATGGTGGATGAATATGTTCTTGGAAAAGAAGATGTTGTAGATGGCAAAGTTAGCTCTTCAACAAAATCATTATGGTGTGATCCTGGCGAAGGATATTCATACTCTACAGCATCAATGCACATTGCTTCAATTATGCTTCGCAACATTTCCGGTATGGAATTGCAGGAATTTCTCGACAAATATTTAGCAAAAGAGTTAGATTGGGGAAATTGGAATTACGCCTACAAAAATCAACCTTTGATCAAGCATACTCCTGGAGGTGGTGGAATTGCGCTGAGAGCAACTGATATGCTCCGCTTTGGCTATCTAATGTTAAATGAAGGTAAGTGGAACGGTAAACAAGTCATACCAAAATGGTATGTAAAACATTGCTCACAAGCTTCACCATATAACATTCATTATC
>DATESD010000179.1:0-3075 GCA_035270985.1 Bacilli bacterium
GTATTATTGATGATTAATACTAAATATATTTTATTAAAATTATCCAGTTATTATTCACATTCAGAATCGTGACTATGGGCCTCACATATTGAACCGGTTGATTTTAATTTCCCTTGCAAATATTGATTTATAACCGTATCAATTTCGCCCTTGGCACCAACAATTATTTCAATACACAGTTCTTTGAAAAGTGTTACGGCTCCACCGCCGATATCACCAGCAATAAGTAGCGAAACACCTTTTCCTTGTAAATACTTTGGCAAAAACCCTGGTTTATGTCCCGGATTCTCAATAAATTCTTTTGTTATTACTTGATTATCTTTTATGCTTATTAATGCAAATTTTTGGCAAAAACCAAAATGTTCGGCGATGTGATTATCATTAACAGGAATAGCTATTTTAATCATTTTATCTCCTAGTTTTTATCAATTAGTTTTTCTAATTTTGCGGCTATCGGCTCTAACCAATCGCCATTAAACAATTCAATTGTTCCTTTATCACATTGCAAAGCTAAGAATCTATCAATTGGTATCCTCGCAATGGTTTCAATATTATGTTTTTCGGCAATTTCTTCAAGGTGACTCTCGCCAAAAACTTTTATTTCTTTTTTACAATCAGGGCAAGAAACATAACTCATGTTTTCAACAACGCCTAAAATATTAATATTCATGACTTCGGCCATTTTTACCGCTTTAGTAACAATCATCGAAACTAATTCTTGAGGCGAAGTAACAATAATTATGCCATCAATCGGCAGTGATTGAAAAACAGTTAAGGCCACATCACCCGTTCCTGGTGGCATATCAACAAACATAAAGTCAATATCTCCCCAAGCAACATCAGTCCAAAATTGTTTAACAGCCCCCGCAATCAGCGGACCTCGCCAAACGACAGGATCAGTATCGTTCTCTAATAATAAGTTAATTGACATAACCTCAATTTCAGTCTTAGTTTTTACTGGCAAAATTCCCATTTCGCTAGACATCGCTTTATCTGTTAAGCCAAACATCTTCGGAATTGAAGGACCCGTAATATCAGCATCGAGAATTGCCGTTTTATAATTTGCACGGTTCATTGTTACAGCCAAAAGTGAAGTTATCAGTGACTTCCCAACGCCACCTTTACCGCTAACAACACCTATTACTTTTTTGATTTTGCTATACTGATTAGCCTTTTCTAATAAACTCTGGGGATTGCTACTACAATCCTCACATGATTCTTTTGTGCATTCAGTATCAGCACAAGCTTTTTTGTTTTCACTCATTTTAAAACTCCTATCTATATTTCTATTGTATCACTAGTCGATACAAGCAAACATCTTTCTTGAAAATGCATTTTTAATTTTGCTGTCGCCATCAGCCCTGTACAGTGCAACGGGTAAATAAAACTAATATCAAATTTTTCTAAGCCTTCGATTGTTTTATTGATTAGACTTTCACTAGCTTTTTCTAAGTGCATTCCCGCAAACAAAGCGTGAATCGGCACGTTAGGGTAATGTTTTTTTACACTATCAAGGCCATTAATAATGCCTAAATGACTACAGCCAGAAAAAACAACTAAACCTTTTTCACTATTAATAACTAATATTTGTTCATCGATAAAGAAATCATTCTTCATTTCTTTATTCTTAGAACAAAAAAACATCTCGGCAATTTTTTCGAAGTCATTACTCATGGGAATATTATTAATTAGCATAATATTATCAGTAATTTTATAATCACCATTAATTTTAACGAGGTTACTTTTTAAATTATGACAAATGATTTTTTTATTTGTGAGGCCGATTTTGCGAGAAATTCCCGTTTCTTTGTCTTTTGCATACTTTTCATTTAATCCGGCTTCTTGAATTAATATTTTTGTTTGCGGCGCCGGTTGCAAATTAGCAAGGCCATCACAATGATCATAATGTCCATGACTGATGATAACATAATCTAAATTGTGTAAATCTAGTTTTTTTTGGTGAGCATTTTTCAGAAAGATATCTGTTGCACCAAGATCAAATAAAATTTTAAGATTATTAACTTCGATTAAGATTGATAAGCCATGTTCAGCAACAAATCCTTGGCGTCTAACTTTATCATCAACTAAAATATGGATTTTCATATTATCATTCCCCTATAATCTTTACTTGATATTATAGACTTTTATGGGGAAAAAGTCAATATTTATACATATTAAAACCCTCTCACATTATGTGAGAGGGTTAAAAATTAATTAGACATCAAGCTTAGTTGATCTGTCTTTTAATTGAGCAATTTGTGTCTCTAAGAATTTTATTTGATTCTCTAAAAACTCTTTTTCTTGCTCTTTTGTGGCAAAATTACCAACATTTTGGTTATTAAAGCGATTACGTCCAAAACAACCTTGACGGCCGGAAAATCTTCTAAAGCCTCGTCCTCCTTGGGGGAAGCCTTCTACAGTTGCATTGGCGTCATTACACGGCCCCATACCTCTACCTGTGTTCGGTCCCACTCCTTGTGGTCCTGTTTTATCTAGTCTTGGCATATTCTCACCTCCTTTTATTGATGACTTATGTCATTATCATTATACTACCGTTATTGACATATGTCAATAACTATTTTAAAAAAATTAAAGCCTTTTGGTTTTATGGCTTTAATTTACCTAATTCTTGGGCTCTTTTAGTGCAAGCTTCACTCGCATCAGTAATTATCTTTTGAAAGTTGCCGGCTTTTAAGACTTCAAGGCCTGCTAGTGTTGCCCCTTTGGGACTACAGACATCATCTATTAATTCATCAATTGGTTTATTGGTTTTCAAAATCATATTGGCTGACCCGATAATCGCTTGACACGCTAAATCACGAGCAACTTTATAATCTATTTTGTTCTTTACAGCATTATCAATAAAGGCTTGAACAAAATAATATAAATAGGCCGGCATGCTGCCATTAACCGGAACGATGGCATCCATCAACTCTTCTGGTATTTCTCTAACAATGCCAATACTTGCAAAGATTCGTTCAATTTCTTGAAAAGAATTATCATCGACTTCGCTTGAGCGTGATATCGCTGTTGCCGCTTGACCAATTAAGGCTGGTGTATTGGGCATTACCCTAA
>DATESD010000180.1:0-7842 GCA_035270985.1 Bacilli bacterium
TTCCTATACTTTGTCATTTGATACCAGTTTGGTTCATCTTGCTTGCCGTATATAGATCCTTGATAATTATTAAAATTAATAATATAGGTGCATCTTTTAGTAATTAGAACACTGTCAATTTCAAGCCCCTCGTTATCAAAATCCGCGTTGTTTACATGAAAGATAATTCCTTGATGGGTGTGGCCTAATTTTTCTAATGTATTCCTAACTCTAATTATTAGTATTTTATCTTTGAGGCGCCCCATACTAAACTATCATCTCAATTTGCGGTGTGAAAAAAGCGTTAAGAAATGTAAAAATTTTCTTCATAAATTTATTCTCTCCATAGCGTCTCTATAATTGAAATTATAGCCGTGTAGAATATTAAAAAAAGAGCCACAGTTCTTTTGTGGCATAATGCCACAGTCTGTGGCACAGAATTATCTATTTAATTGTTACTTTGTATCTAGAAAATAGAACTCGTCGATTGAAACGAATAATATAAGCAATAACGGTAGTGCCAATCATCACTAATAGAGATGATAAACTAAGCGCGAAAGGGATTCCTTCAGCGCCATAAAGAATCATAAACCCTGAAATGATAACACTAAGTGTCAATGTGTAATAAAATAATATATCGTAATACAAAAGACTGAAGTATCTGTTAGTTGGATAGTATTTAAAGATTGGTTTGGGCTTTAACCTAAGGGTATCAACATAGGTTATTCCTATTAAAATCAAGATCACGAAAGTATTTATAACAATTGCATTAGCAATATTATCATAGTTAAGATAAGTAGTAAAAATTATCAATGAAAGAGACATAGATATCGAGGTGAAGACGGTAAAGAAAATATAACTATAGTAATCAATCTTAATTTCCTCTTTATCAGAAATTACAAAATGTGGAGTTTTTGCCGGAGAAAATGACATGATGACGGAATACTTTTTTAAACTAAAATATTGATTGAAAATCATCAATAGAATTACAGCCGCCCAAAAAATAAAGTATAGTCCTGTAATAAATCTTTGGTTCCCATAATTAAAGTAAACACCTAATAGCGATCCGGCAATTAGAAATAAAGAAAGGACAATTTGTCTAATTTTTGGTGTTGGATTAAGCTTATATACTTTAATTATTACATTACCCTCACTTTGTGTGAGAGGCTCATCATCAACACTATCACTGGTAAAATACGTTAAAGGCACACCAAAAAACTGTGAAATAGCGGTAAGGTCGGTAATGTTGATCGACCTTTCACCACGTTCCCAGTTTCCAACAGCGGTCCTGCTCACGTTTAATTTTTTGCCCAATTCAAATTGATTAAGAGCTCGTTCAGTTCTTAGCTTCTTGAGTTTTAGTCCAATTATCTTATTCTGCATATAAACATTTTCGAGTTTAAGTGATTTTTTGTCAACCAAAAATTAGTATTTTGCGTTCACAAAGCAATAAAACAACTTTATTGTATGAATTTAGATTCATTTTTACTTAAAAAGCAAAACTTTCATTATTATTGAAAAAAGAAAAACGCCCATATTCCAGGCGTTTACTTACTTATGGTGGAGATGCGGAGAGTCGAACTCCGGTCCAAAAACCGTCTCCTAGCAACGTCTACAGCTTAGACGATATTGTTTTTTAACACTTTTTCTAAATATCGACTAATAGAATAAGCGCGAGATTATTTGATTTTCGAGGCTATTTATAATCATCATGGCCCTTAGTCTTTTTTCTGGCGCGTCACTTAGCGGAGAAGACTAACCACTAACTTAGCGCGCTGCCCGTTAGATTAACGTCTTGCTTAATTAAGCAGCAGCGAAGGATAAATTTCTGTTGCCAGATAATTTGTTTTTTTTGATGATATCGTCATCACTCGGCTGCAGTTACTATCAAACATGTTCCTGTCGAAACCATGACATCCCCATTCGTAACCTTATTCTAGCCATAAACTCTATAATATTCAACGATAATGTTATATTAACAAATATAATTTGATTAACACATGCTTATAACTTATAATTTTATAGCATAAAGGTAGGTAAAAATGAAAAAAATTAAAGTCATCAATAAACCAAAAAAGAATACACTCAAACTATTATTGAGAAGTTTAATCAAAAATGATGCCGCTGTTGAAGGCGGGCGCACGCAACCATGGTGGATTGCATTAGTCTTATTCTTTGCTTCTGTCATAATTGCAATCGTCCCAACAATGATTCAAGTAGGTCAAACAAAAGGTAGCGACGTCTTTAAAGGCGCTCAATACCAAACAGATGTCGGACTTGTCAAATTTAATGAAGCCCTTAATACTAGCGGAGTTGATCTAGTTTATCGTGAGGATATTAATAATGGATTTGTCTTACGTAATGAAGGCGTTGCCTTTGAAACCGTCTTTACTAACACCATTAATCTTAGTTCAGTTACTGGAAGCACTAACATTCCATACTTCTCCTTCGCGCAACCACGGACTATTACTGTTACCAACACTAGTGGTCAACAAGTTTCCGAAGTTGTTAGCTTTGAATACTTACGTGTTTACTTTACAGGCAACATTACCAATCAATTTGTCACAAATGGTGCGCCCGTAGAACCGGAAGTTGCCCTCGCCTCACATTTAATCGGACTAACTGAAAACTCCCATATTGTCGATCCAAATTCAGCGGTTACTTCGCATGTTATTTTAGGAAAACAAAATTTATACTTCCGCGTCTATAACCCAATCAAGGTTGCAACTGGTGCTGATTACGTAAGAAGCAGTCAAGGAATCTTCACGGGTGTTAAAACTAGCCTAACAATTAATTCATTTAACGAAGAAACTGCCAAAGGTGACACAATCTTAGCGACCGACAGAGACTATGTTACAAAAGTTGTTAACAACTGGAGTAATCTTGTTGATATGACTTATGGTCCAGTTAAAACTATTACATTTTGGACCACGACCTTAATCAATGGGGCTATCTACTTTGTCCTTAGTGTCTTCATTGGGTTGATTTACTTTATTACAACACGCGGCAAATTCAATCCGAGCCGTGATATTAAATTCTTTGAAGCAATTCGTATTGGCGCATGGCTACTCCCTGCTCCCGCACTGATTACCCTTGTCGTCGGTAGTTTCATGCCATCATACGCTTCACTTCTTTATATCATGACCCTGGGAATGAGAACCGTCTGGATGTCAATGAAATCTGTTCAACCACCTACCAAATAGAACTACCATAATCAAAATAAAAGGCTCACTTTCTTAACAGTGAGCCTTTTTTAATCTCCGTAATCGGAGCCTCTTGAATTATCGTCAATTCGAATGTCTAATTCAGCGATAATATCATCGATTTCCACGGCGATAAATCGTAAATCATCCACAAGGGTAATTTCAAAGTCCCTGGTAAAGACAACATATTTAAATTTTTTAACTTTTCTAATCATCAGGTCGACCATATCTTGAGCTCGTTCCGGAAAACGTTCTTCAATTCTTGTGAACTGAGTGTAAAACCATGACTCGACATAAAACTGCTCACCAGTGGTGAGTTCATAACCTCTTGCGAAGTTGGTTAATGCCGGTTTAATCGGCTTATATGTTGCAAATTCTTCGTAATTCATAAGTTTAATATGTTAATATATTAGCATATAAGGAGGACATTACCAATGATTGACTACACAAAAAAAATCAAGATTGTAGTTTCCGATATTGATGGCACTTTGCTATCTCATTCAAAAGGGAAAATACCGGAAAGCGCGATTGCTGCTTTTAAAGAATTACAGAGAAACGGTGTGATGGTTTTCCTCGCCAGCGGCCGTAACTATTATCTAATCAGAAAATCTGGTGTCCTTAATTTTATGAAACCTAATGGTTTTATTACGATGAATGGTGCCAATGTAATCATTAACGATAAAGTTATCTATGAATATCCAATTCCAAGCAAAGACGTTGATGCCCTAGTAAAGTTTGCAAAACGTTTACGCTTTGGCCTAACGCTTATTGAAGAAACTGAAGGACACATTAATATTATTGATGAACGTGTCATTTCTGCCCATGAAAAATTCGGGACCAGATTTCCTCAACCTCGTTCATATCCAGATCACTATGACCGCGTCGTTTATCAAGCAATCGCTTTTTGTGATAGTTTTGATGAATCTCTTTTCCTCCCTCACTTGCAAGATTGTAAGAGTGCTCGGTGGGATGAATTCGCAGTTGATATCATGCCAAAAGATAGCGACAAATCCAAAGGGTTACTTGCCGTTTTACAACATTACAACTTACAACCCGAAAACATTCTTGCAATCGGTGATGGGTTAAACGATAGAGAAATGCTTAATTTTGCGGGGATCGGTGTTGCTATGGGTAATGCTCGCCCTGAGCTTAAAGAGGCTGCTGATTTTGTTACGGCGCACATTGATGAAGATGGTTGGGCCAAAGCTATGCGTGAATTCAAATTAATTGACTAAGGAGTATATCTCTTGTGATTGAAATAAAAAATACTACTAAAGTTTTCGGCAAGAATTTTAAGGCTGTTGATAACCTAAACTTAGATATAAAAGCCGGCGAGATTTTTGGCTTTCTGGGCCCGAATGGCGCAGGTAAGACAACAACGATTAAAATGATTACCGGGATTACCGAGATTAGTGCGGGTGAAATCCTGGTCGATGGATTTTCAATCGCCAAGGATCCCATACGAGCGAAAGAGAAACTTGGTTTTGTTCCTGATGATCCCAACGTTTTGCTCAGACTTAGTGGAATTGAATATTTAAATTTTATTGCTTCTGTTTATGGAGTTAATCCTCTTCTTGCCAAAGAAAGAATCAATAAATACGCTAATCTCTTTAGTCTTGAGGCTGATCTACAAGATAAGATCCAATCATTTTCTCATGGTATGAGACAAAAACTACTCGTAATTGGTGTCTTGCTTCACCAACCCTCAAACCTCATTTTAGATGAGCCGATGACCGGACTTGATCCTCAATCTGCGTTTAACCTTAAAAAAGTCATGCGTGAGTATGCAAATGAAGGTAACACTGTTCTTTTTTCTACTCATGTTCTCGAGGTTGCTGAAAAATTATGTGATCGTATCGGGGTCATTAATAAAGGAAAATTACTTTTTGTCGGGACAATCGAAGAATTGAGGGACCAAACAAAAAGTGAGCAATCATTAGAGGATTTATTTTTGGAGTTGACTAGCAATGCATAAAGTTTTAGAACTTTCTAAAATTGTTCTTAAAAATTCCTCAAACATCTTTGTATCCAGCAAAAAAAAAGGACGCCGACAAAATAAAAAGGCCGGACGTATCTTTGCTATTATTGGCTTCACCGTGCTCTATGTCTATTTAGCGGGAATTATGGGTTTTTCTGTCTATTCAATCACTCACTCCCTTGCTGAAGTCGGAGAGACCAACTTGCTTAGTCCTATCCTTGGGCTTATTGTCGTTATCACAAGTTTGTTTTTCGGCGTGTTTATGATGTTCTCGACCTTTTTTACTTCATCTGATAATCATCTGTGGTTACCACTACCGCTTAAAGTTGAAGAAATATTTACGGCCAGATTTATCTCCACATTCTTCTATATAATAGTAATTCAACTCGTTTTTGTGCTACCAAGTTTCATCGGTTTCAACCTCGCGGCTGGACCAGGAATTTTAACTTACTTTGGCCAATTTTTCATTTTCATTGCAACTCCAATCATAGTTATTTCACTATCGTTTATCGTCATATTAATGTTAAGTCGTATAATAAACATTAGGAAATACTTCACCATTTTCCAGGTCGTTTCTGCAATTTTGATGTTTACTACTGCGATTGGGATTTCATTAGTAAGCTCTTTTGGTGGGCCAATTATCATTGAAAACGCAGATGATTTTGGACCAATTGTCGAGGCAATAAGAGGTGCCGGTAGTGGTCTTTCGTGGGCGTTCTTTATTACCTTTTTTACCGATGGCGCCTTTATTAACCTAGGTTACAAGTCCCTGCTATTACCATTTTTACTTCTCTTATTTGCAGGCTTAACTTTTTATGTGGCCTATTTACTTGCGGGAAAATATTATCATGCTAGTCTATTTTCCATTGATATTAAGAAGAAAAAACGGACCAAAGAAAGATCGACATTTAAAGTTATCAAACATAATCCGGTCTGGGCATTGTTTAGCAATGAAGTTAAAACCATTTTACGTTCACCAACGTTTGTCTTTAATCTTCTGCTCCCACCACTGCTTGTTCCACTTATTACAATCGGTTCTGCTCTTCCGGCAATTTTAACTGATACTGAGATGGCTCCAAACGTTACTGTTCTTATTCCTTCATTGTTCGATTCAAGTCTCGGCTTCATGTTTGTGGCCATCGTTGGAGCTTCATCTTTTATTTCAATGATGAATTTAATTAGTGCGACGACTTTCACGAGAGAAGGCAATAATGCACAGTTACTAAAAATTTATCCCCTCTCGACTCGCCAAATTATCTATGGAAAAATGCTGTTGGGAGTTTTTGTAAACACACTCATTATTGTGCCGCTAATTATTGTACTTGCCATCATTGCTGGTGCGCAGTTTTATTTAGCCTTGATGTACATCGTGGCCTTCTCTTTGGTGAATCTATTGATGAACTATTCTTCAATAATCTTAGATGCAAGATTCCCGTTGCTCAATTGGACAAACGAAATCGAGGCTGCAAAGAATAACAAAAACATCTTAATCGCGATGGGTGTCAATTTCCTGATTACCGGTTTTGTCTTTGTTTTCTTGGTTCCAGCAATATTATTAGCACTTCCGACTTGGTTAATATTTATCATGTTTGTGATTGTGTTCAGCATTATCATTGGGATTTTTGAACTGTATATTACAAAAGTCGGACCACGATTGTTTAAAAAAATTCAATAAAAATCATCTTAATTTTGATTCAATATTTATCATTAACTCATTAATAGTGTTTAGGTAATTTGAACAAGCCATAATCAAATAAAAAAGCAATCCGCGAGGATTGCATTTGTCCTTTATAGATTCTTTGCGGCTAGTTCGTCAACGATTACAGCAAGGTTTGGATGATTTCTAAGGGCAGAAGCTGGTAAAGCGGTCGTGATTGGTCCCTTTAGCATCTTGAATATGGCGTCAGCCTTATTAAGACCCGTCGCGATTAAGACGATTTTCTTACTGCGCATAATCGTTCCAATTCCCATTGTAACGGCGCTCCTCGGTACTTCGTCAATGTGATTAAAAAAGCGCAAGTTGTCATTTCTAGTTTGTTCGGTTAAGTTAGTGGCAAAGGTCTCATTTTCAAAAGGAGATCCTGGTTCATTAAAGCCAATATGACCATTACTACCAATTCCAAGTACTTGAACATCAACTTGATGAAGCTTAAGTAAATCGTTATAAGTTTTAATATCTCCCTCAAGTGTTTTAATGTTGTTATTTGGAAGATGGATGTTATCTTCATTTATATCAATATGATTAAAAAGGTTGTTGTGCATAAAACTAAAATAACTTTCCGGATGGCGGCGATCTAGTTCTAAATACTCATCAAGATTAAAAGTGATGACATTCTTGAATGAGACCTGCCCCCTCTTGTAAGCTTCTATGAGTTTATTATATAGCCCTACCGGCGTTGAGCCTGTGGCAAGACCTAGAATCGAATTTGGTTTACGTATTAGTTGTTCAATTAAAATCTCGCTCGCCTTTTGACTAACCTCTTCATAATTTTTACAAATTATCAGTTCCATGATTCCACCTTTAGATTTTTTTTCGTTAACGCCAAAAATAATAAAAGTCGTCTAATAATTTCATCTTTTGCAGACTAAATTTAGTAAATATAGTTTATCACCTAAAACCGTTTTTGTATATTTGGGTTTTAAATATTATTTATGATATGGTTCGTTATTTAAAATCTTAAA
>DATESD010000181.1:0-5352 GCA_035270985.1 Bacilli bacterium
CGAGCAAAATCAGTTTGATCAAACCGACCACCAGCATTTTTATAAAAATCAACGAAATATTTTGTTAAGTACTGCGAAAAAGCTGTCACATTATATCCGAAAGTTTCTGGATTAAAATAAATATACACGACTTCATCAGCACTATACCAGATAGCCCCTTTATAAGCCGGTAAAGCAGAGTGATTCGCGGCAATAAAATCGACTGCTAATATTTTTTCTTGGGGATTAACAATATTTTCATAATAAACAATACTATCATT
This sequence comes from Bacilli bacterium, assembly GCA_035270985.1. Classification (GTDB taxonomy): domain Bacteria; phylum Bacillota_I; class Bacilli_A; order ML615J-28; family CAG-698; genus JAAYBG01. The sequence continues at coordinate 261 of DATESD010000181.1, forward strand.
TTTCTTAACTTCAATATAAAACTTAGTTGCCGTTAGTTTATCATAAAAAATTTTATTTTCTTGTTTTAGGATTGGAAACCCGACTATTTCTTCTTTAGTAAGAACATCATTTTGATCATTAATATTTACATAGCGATATAAGACATCCGTCCCTGTACCTATATTCTTTTGAAGGTACTGAAAGCCTGTAACTTCATTAAGGTAAGTTGTTCGATAGCCATTAAAACTTTTTAAAGTTGCTATTTGCGTACTATCTTCTTCAGGATAAAGGTCAGTTGCTCTATCCACCACTTTATTCGTTGCTTTAATATATTCACTAAAAACGAAATATTTTGTTTTACTACCAGTTAAAATATCTTGGGCCGTAAATTCAATTAATTCTTGATTAGTAAAACCGTCAGTTTTATATTGTTCATAAAAAACCTCAAGTGCCGGAATTTCTTGAACACTATGTTTATCTTTATCAAAAAGATACGTCGTATAAAAGTTCTTCGCCAGGTTTTCGCCAAAATCATCGCCTGGTAATTGCTCAATATACGGATCATATCCTGAAATAAATTTACTACTGCCTAATTCTATCCCAATAAATAAAGCAAAAAATAAGAAGAAAAAAGCAGCTTTTAAATATTGCTTATTGAAAACTTGTCCTAAGCCCCAGATAAAACCAGAAGCTATTGCTTTTAAAATGTGTTTTAGTTTTCCCTTCATGCTTTCTCCTTGTATTTAAAGAATAAGGTGACCGTTAGGCCACCTTATTTAATTTGACTAAGACGCTAAATCTCTTGATGCCTTATAAGATTTCTCGGCAGTTTTAACTTCATCAGCGATAATACCTTGTGAATTCCAAAGATTTTTAATCATTGTTTCACTTGGTCCCCAGTAATAAGTTACTTCAGGGATAGTTGGCATTGGTACTGATGTTTCTAGTTGATCAAGCATAACTTGCATAGCTTCGTCATCTTTTAGGCCAGGAATAGTATCAATAATTTCTTCTTTTAATGCTGGACAGTCGCCAGATGTACGGTACAATATTTCTGCTGCTACATCACTTGCTAGGAATTCAACAAATTTAATTGCGGCTTCCTTATTTGGTGAATATTTGTAAACAGCTAGCATTTGCGCACCAGCAAATGTTTGTGGTTGATTTCCATTAATGGTTGGCAAAGTTATCGCGCCATAATTAATACCAGCATCACGGAAAGTATTGATTTGCCATGGTCCAGTTAAGATAAATGGCAATTTACCTTCTTCAAATAAACTTGTTGCTGTAACTGAATCATGATTACCATTTCCTGTTACTACAGGTTTTAATTGATTAATTATCCATTCTAATGAAGACATTAATCGGGCATCGTTATATCCAACTTCAGTGGCATCATTTAAGTTTTCCCCAAATGGTGTCCAGCCAAACGCGCTGTGTATTCCTTGCATGAAATAAGCATCAGCCCAATGTGAAGATGTTCCAAAATATCTTTGATATGTTGTTTGGCTAGCAGCTGTTGCTAGAAGTTCTTCAAAAGTTTTTGGAAGTTGCGATTCGCTAATTAAATCTTTATTATAGAAAATTGTTACTGATTCAACAGAAATAGGAACAGCAAATAATTTTTTCTTGCTTCCCGCTACACATTCAAAACTTCCTGTTGCTGAGTCATAACATGAAGTTGCAATATCCATAGCAACTTCTAAAACTCTATCTTCTAAACTATCCATTAATGCATCCGGTAAAATATATACTAGATCATCAAGAATTGCCTGCGCCATATGATCATGAGGGAATTGGAATATATCAGCTCCATAGCCTGATTGACCAAATGTTTTTAATTTTTCCCGAGCATCAACAGTTGCCATATGTTGGAATTCAACGATTATTCCTGGGTTGGCAGCTTCAAATACGGGAATAATTTCATCCATTAAGACGCCATCACTATCATCCATCCAAACAGTAAGAATAGTATCCTTAACTTGCGTTTTATCAAATTCGACTATTTCACCCGTTTTAGGGTCTTTAGCTCCGCAGCCAACAAGAACAAAAACACCAATTGTTATAAATAAGAATGTAAACCATTTTTTCATGTTCTTTACCTCCTATCCTAAACAAACCTTCTTCTTCTAACGAAGAAGAATGCTAAGCCTAATAAGCTTAGGCCTATAAAAGTTCCACTATTAGCGCCGCTACCACAACCTGATTCCGGAGCTTCAACAGTAATAGTAAATACTAATTCACCAATATTACCCCAATTATCTTCAACTTGTAAAGTTATCGGATATTCACCTACAACATTTGTATTTAAGTAACCTTTTCCTGTTGGTACATAAACACGATTAGATAAATTAGTATCACGATCATCTGTTACACGATAATTTGGATATAAAGTTTGATCCCATTTTGTCCCTTGAACAACGACAATGCGTTCCTCAGAAACTAATGTAATAACTGGTTTTTCATTATCTAAAGCCACAATAATTTCTGCTTCATTATCTTCCGAAGCAAATTTTAAAACATATTCTTTAGTGCTATCTAAAGTAACACCATCAGCTAATTGAATTACAAATTCATTTGTTGAAGCTGATGTTTTGTTGAAGTCTACTTGCTTAATAGCGATTTCTGTAGTTCCTTGGAATAGTGAGAAATATTCTTTAAATTCAACAAATTCCATTACATCTATTTCTTCTTGATATTCTTCTTCTTTGTCAACCATGACAATAGTTCCACTAAATGCAGCTTCAGCAAATTCTGCTTTCTTTGCAACACCATAATAAGCTTCACCAAGAGCTATGTATAATACTCGGACATCACCAGCGACTAAACTAGCGCGGTCAGAAATAAAGTTCGATGCATTATCATTAGTCTTTTTAGTATCATCGCCACCAGCATAGATTAAGAATCCAGCGTCGCCCAAATTCGTTCCTTGTAATAATGCTATTTTACCACCAAGAGAGCGCGGTGATACAAATCCATTTTTGAATAATTCAGCTGGACTTCCCCAACCAAGGTCAACGAATTCTGGATTAATCCAATTTCCCCAACCATGGAAACCAAGATGTTCTTCATAAGTTCCCGTTAAGTCATAATATACAACTAAAACATTTGCTTGAGCCGGATCAGCTACAAATCCTTGTGATCCACCTTCAAAATAATATACGTGTATTTCGGTGACTGTTCCCGCTTTTATCGCTGTAACATCAACACCTAAATCACCATCAAAACTCTTTTCAAATCCTGAACCCCAATCATTAGTTGCTGCATCCACACCAGCCTTCATCGGAATGAACCCAATCGAATCAGACGCATCAGCCGCAATTTGAATATCAATAACAGCACCAAAACTGTCAACACCAATAATAGGTAAGCCTGAATTAGCAACTGTTCCTCGATTCCATGACCAAACACCAACACCCGTGTAATCTCCATTCCATGCTTGATAATGGAATACTACACGTCCTGTCATTCCCACTTCTAGTGCAGGAAGAGCAGTAACTTCTGTAAATGTTTTCGTAGTTTGCACAAAAGGTGTACTTCCTTCTGCTAACTCTGGAACTTGAACTATTCTAGTTTTTGTGACCATTTCTGTTCCCGTAACTACTTTAGTTTTTTCAGCAATAGTTGTTTTTGCAAATATTGTTCTTGGATCAATAGCGTATGTGCCATCTAGTTCAGCCGCATTGAACCCAATAAAATCAAATGTAAATGCCGCATCAGCAAATGCTTTTGCTCCCTCAGCACCATAGAAGCCCTCTCCACCAGTTACATAAAGAACTGCAACGTCACCATTCTTTAAATCAGCAATGTCAGCAATATATTTGTGTGAATCTTGAGAAGGTGTTTTCTTTGAAGTATCATCACCAGCATAAATTAAGAATCCAGCATCAGCAGCTTTTGTTTCATCAATTTGCAACAAAGCAACTTTACCTTTAATATCACCAGGTGATTTGAATCCATCTTTAAATACCTTTACAGGACTTGCCCAAGCTGGGTTTTCAAAATTAGTCCATTCGCCCCAACTATGAAGACCTAAATTAGTTTCATATCCACCAGTTGGATCATAGTAAGTAAGGAAAATATTAACTTTTGTATTATCAGTAACGAAATATGTTTGATATCCCCCTTGGAAATAATAAACATGAATTTCCGTTACTGCCAAACTAGTAATTGCTGTAACATCTACTGTGAAGTTTTCACCATCTGGTGTTTCACGATAGTCCCAACGACTGTCTAAAGTAATATCTTTTCTTAACGCTATAATTCCTACTTCTTCAGCGCCTGCACCAATAGCAATTTCATAAACAGCGCCAAATGAATCTGTAACATCCGAAGTTATCGGTGCGCTAGCACCGCCATCACCAGTACCCCAGCACCAAAGACCGGCACTAGAATAATCGCCATCCCACAATTGATAATGGAAAACTAGTTTCCCTAGTGGTTCAGCAGCTTTAACTTTTTGGCTTGCAAATAAAGTTACGGTAAATAACCCTAAAAAGGCCAAAAGCAATAACCCAATTTTTCTTCTCATTTTCTCCTCCTAGATAAAATGTGTACTCTTTTAAAGAACTTCTTGTCTTTTAATTATTATAACAAGAATTGCTATTTCTTGCAAGCGTTTTTACTGTGTAATGGTTTACACATTGAAAACGCTTGATTATAAACGGTACTTGTTGTATTATATATTTATCAATAGATTAACTATGGAGGTATTTCATGAAAAAAATATTACTAATTATTAGTGCTTTTTTCCTATTTCTCGTCCCCGCAGTCGTTAAAGCTGATAGCCCCGTATTAACTTTAAAAGTTCATTACTTTCGCTATAATGCTGATTATTCTGATGGTTGGGATTTATGGATTTGGCAAAAAACTCCAACTAATAAGGCGGGAGCTGCTTATAAATTTGATACTGATGATAATGGGAAAATTATTATTGATGATTTCGGCGCCCTTGCCACAATTGACTTAACAGTAGATTTATTAAAAGATAGTACCTCACTCGGTATTATTGTCCGAAAAGGCGATTCTTGGGTTAAAGATGTTAGCACCGATCGCTTTATAAATATTAAGGAAAGTAGTGAAGATAGTATGATGCATGCATATTTTGTTGAA
>DATESD010000182.1:0-24493 GCA_035270985.1 Bacilli bacterium
GCTTTTTTTGCTAATTGAGCTATTTGAATTAAGACTCTATCACCAACTAAATGCCCGTAAGTATCATTCACGCTCTTGAAAAAATCAATATCTGCCATTAAAACAGCAATCGGAAGTGATAGACGAACCGCTCTACCAAATTCTTCTTGCAACCTAAGCATTCCAAAGCGGCGATTAAAGATGTTAGTTAGTGGATCATTAGCAGCTAATTCTTGCAGTTGTGAATGCGTGACGGCATTGCGAAGCGCTAAAGCCATACCCCCGATGAAAACACTCAAATTATCGCTCGTTTGATTGGGGAAAGAATCTATCGAAGCTAAGAGTATCATTCCTAGCGATACATCTTTATAGACAATAGGGATGAATAATAATTCCAGCGGTCTAAAAGTAGCGATTACTCCATCGAGAACAATATCTTTTGGAAAACGAATTAATTCGGGAATGTTTGTTTTTAGAACCCGCCACACGATTTCATTCTTTAATATAGACCCATCTTTTTCAATTCCTCGGCTGGCAACGATCTCCAGATCTCCTCTTTTTTCGATGATAATGAGCCCACCAGCGGCTTGGCTTTGTAAGATTAATTTGTCCAAAGAAATTCTGCATAAACTTTCAAGGTCTAAGCTACTTGCGATTGCATGGTTAAAGCTTTTGATATCAGCTTCCATTTGATGGGATGATGACAATGATTTCACCAATGAATTGAAAGCTTTAGCTGATTCGCCGATTTCATCATCTGAGTCGACAGGAATCAAACAATTTTCATCATTACATGTCGTACTATCATTTGAGTTTGCTCGCTCTTGAATTAATTTTTCAACGTAAGTCATTTTTTGCGCTAAAGTTTTTATTTTCTTGCCGATGATTTTTCTTGATAAGAAAATATTAAATGCTCCAACAAAAATTCCCGCCGTAATACACGATAGAATAAAAAGTGGTGTCATAACATAGGAAGTAGGAATTCCTAACGCGACGGAAAAAAAAGGAAAGATAATGCCAATCAATACACCAAATCCAATCATAAAAAATGCTAAATCTCTAAAAATTTTTCTTTTCATCATCATCCCTCCGTTTAGGCGATTTCCATATTTTTGCTGTTTTATAATCTTTTGTAAAAAAATGTTGCGACCCTAATTTAAAAAACTCTGTTTTTTTAGCAACTAGTATATTATAGACAAAACCTGCCAATTAAGCAAGTCTTTAATATAATACTAAACATACTTTATGAGAAAGATGTCGATAAATTTTTTTTTGAGCAAACTTCGAATGGGTCAAAAGTTAAACATTATATAGTTAAGCAGTATTCCAATAAAACTATGACTTAGCTAAAAAAGGGTTTCCTTTTTTGCTTTTTTCAGTTTTAGTTTTTTCATTTTCATGATGTTCCGTTGGAGCTTTTTCAGGTTTAGTTTTTTCGACTTTTTCGGATTTTTGGGATACTTTTTCCTTAACTTCATTTTTTATTGATTCAAACAATTTTGCTTCTTCCTCTTCACTATCAATAAGTTCGATATTATCAAGAATTTCCTGAAGATTATATTCTTTAATTAAGTATTTTTGTGTTTGACTACCAATGATTATCGTAAGGGTCGTATTTACAACAAATTGAAGTCCAGATTCAATAGCGGTGCCTGCAAAACCAGCAGCAACAGAACCTATCATGGATGTTACGGCATTATTGCTTTGCGAGGCCTTTTCCATTACACTTACAATTCCGCTTGTAACTGCTTTACCAACTGCACTTGTAGCATTGCTAGCGCCATAAGCTATAAGAGCATTAACAAGAACACTTTTATAGATTTTCACCATTTGTGAATCTGTTGGTCTATATCCATATAAATACACTATGTCTTTTATTAGGTTAAGCTCATATATACTAATAAAGAGGGTATCAACTATTCCAGATTGAGAAATTGCTGTCGCGAACCCAACATTAACTGCACTCTTTCTAATCATTTTATTCGCGGCATTTTTTACATCATTTTTATATATTTCTTTCAAAACATTTTTCAATTCTTTATCATTACTAGTATGACGGGCAACCGCTAGTTTTCCAACAAGATTATCACTATACCAGCCAATGCCTTCAGTTTTCGCAGTAACATCAATCATCTTGTCTGCTATTTCCTCGCGAAGCTGTTTATTATACTTTTGCGATTGGCGAGCACTAGTTCTAGTAGTGTTTGTCATAAAAGATTTTGTATTTTTAAGCTTAATAATGGGCGCGAGATAAGCAAAGATAAATATAATAATGGCAAAGAATATCCCTACAAAGCCAGCAATTTGATGGATCTCAAAGAGTTTAAGGACAACAAAAAATAAACTTGCAGCAATAATTACACCTATTGTAGTTCCCATAATAGAAAGAAATGTTTTCGCGGTTTTAATGTTTTCCGGGTTTGTATACTTCTGTTGGTATTCCTCAAGAGTCATTTTCTTTGTTTCGATACTTTTTTCCACATTTTCCTCCAGAATAATTTTTATTTATCGATATAAGATGCTGTGTGCAGTTCCTAAAAGGCTCATATCTTGTGCAGTAGCAATCTGATTTTTTGATGTATCATCACGAACATAGTCTAGAACTAGTAATCTATCATCAATAATATTAACGTAAAATCCCCATGAATGACTTTCATATATTTGTTTATTGTTGTTGCCGGAAAAATCAACTGAATAAATACGGTACTTAAATGCATATAAATCATAATTAAATACTGTGTCATATTCGGTATAATAGATATAATTCTTATATGAATTAATAGTTCCTATTTTATTATCACCTACAGCTATTATTTCTTTCCCATTTGTGCCATCGGTATCCATTGTTTTGAGCGCACCATCTTTATTTGTATAGATTATTTTGCCATTGCCAATTATGAATCTATCAATCAGCTCTAGAGATATAATCACAGATTCTTTACCCTCTGGGTTAGTTTTGTATAAAGTTGCCGAGATATCACTATAGTATAGATTATCCTCAAATATTATAAAGTAGCTTACTCCCCCTGAAACAACTAACGTTTCTTCTGAGCCGTCTAGTTTACAGCGGTAAATATCAGATTGAGGTGAATCCATTGATAGCCGTTTGATGTAGTATAACCATTGATGGTATATATTCATATTATAGCAAAAGGCAGAATTAAGTTTTTCAAGTCCTGTCCCATCCGTTTTTATCCTAAACAGATTATAGGTACCATCAATTAGCGCACCTTCATTACCAGAAAAATACAGCCAATTATCCTTTACGACTAAAGACCATCCGAAACCATCAAATATAGGCACTCCAGATTGACCTCCATCCGAAGATTTATATATGTGTGCTTTTTGACTCTCATCAAAGGTTGAATAATATTGATTTTTTCCATCACTAAAGTAATATTGGCCGCTGATAATATTACCCAAATCAGCTTTATTAACTCCCTGAGAAACCATTGATGAGTTTATGAATTCTTCGGTATCAATTATATTGTCATTATTATCTGTTGTAGAACTTGGAAATGCTTTTTTCGCAACAAAAGAGCTTATAAAAATCAAGATTAGAATTAACATAATCGCTATGATATGTGCTGCTTCGTTCTTTTTACCGAAAAACCAGCCTAGGACCGTGATAATAGCTATTATAATATAGCTTATAATCCAGATTATAAGTTTTGCCTTAAGGAAAAATAATATAAATCCTAACAGTAAAAGTAAAAATAGTAATACTATTAGCCGAATCTTATTGTTCTTTTGCTCTGATGTTTTTTTCTCCTCATTTTTTTGCGAAGGCTGTTGATGAGTGACTTTTTTTTCCTTTAATAGCGGAATTACTGTTCCACAAGATGAACATACCTTTTCCCCCTCAGCGATTTGTTTTCCACAAGATTGACAATACATTCCAACACCCCCTCAAAATGACCTCATATTTATTATACTTTATTTTTCTTACAGAGTAAATATTTTTAAACGAAAAAACTCTACCTAATCTATATAATAAAAAAATCCCTCAATTTAGCCTTTAAGCCTAATCCGAGGGAATATTTTTTTATTCTTATATCGCTTTTTCTTGAGCTTTCTTAACTTCATAGCCTAGGATAGTAATGGCATTTTCAATATCTTTTAATGATATTTTTTCACTATTAAAGTCTAGTTTTACTTTGCTAGAATTAAACATTACCCTCACACTGTCTTTTTCAACACCTACCAAAGCCTTTGTTGCATTCTCAATTTTTTGAACGCAGGATGGACAGGTTAATGCTTCCAGTTGAATAGTTGCTTTTTTCATTTTTAATCATCCTTTCTGATTATAATTGTTTGAATATCTTTATTCCTATCTTAATTTGTACCTAAGAAGCCGCATACCATTTAATATTACTAACAAAATACTTGCTTCATGGACTAGCATCCCGATGGACATATTCATCCACTCGCTAAAGAACACGCTGGCAAGGAGAAACAATACAACTCCGATGGCAATATAAATATTTTGTTTCATGTTTCTCGCTGTGGCTTTTGTCAGTCCAAGTGCATGGGGTAAGCGACTGAAATTTGAATTCATTAGGACAACATCGGAGGTCTCAATTGCCACGTCTGTCCCGCTACCCATGGCTATGCCAATATGCGCCAAAGCCAGCGAGGGGCTATCATTCACTCCATCACCAACGAAAGCAACAATTTGACCGGCATTAATCAACTTCTTAATATACTCGGCTTTATCTTCTGGCAACATATTTCCATGTGCTTCAGTTAAACCTAATTCTCTGCTAACTAAGTCAACTGTTCCTTGATTGTCTCCTGATAGCACAACAAGGTTCTTTACACCTAGTTTTTTCAGTCTTAATAAATCCTCTTTTACACCTTGGCGGATCTGGTCGCGCACTCCCATCAATATCTTAAGTTCTCTGTCAACAGAAGTTAAAACAAGAGAATTACCTTTTTGTTCGAAACGCTCGATATCAGCTTTTGCCTTTACGCTCAGAGATACACCTTCTCTTTTCATCAAGGCTACGTTACCAACAGCAACTATATGTCCGTTGACATTAGCAACAATTCCGCCTCCCTTGATAACTTCCGTGTTTTCAACCGCAGAGAATGAAGTTGCCCCAATTTCACTCAATACTGCTTTCGCTAGGGGGTGGTCTGATTCGTGTTCAACGCTTGCAAGGTACCCCAATGCTTCCAAGGTATTATCACCATAAAATTCCTTTTCAGCAACTGACGGATTACCGGCCGTTAAAGTACCTGTTTTATCGAATACCATAGTATCTAAGCTACTAAAGTTGCCAATGACTTCACTGCCTTTGAGCAAGATGCCATGACGCGCACCATTTCCGATTCCGGCAACATTAGATACCGGAACCCCGATAACTAAAGCACCAGGACAACCTAAGACGAGAATTGTAATAGCTAGTTCAAGGTCCTTAGAAAAGATCCAAACAAGGATGCTTAGTAAAAGAACCGTTGGCGTATAATATTTTGAGAAGCGATCGATAAAACGCTCCGCCGCTGATTTTGAATCCTGTGCTTCTTCTACCATCTCAATGATTTTACCAAAAGTTGTGTCTTCTCCGACGCGAACAGTGACTATTTGGATAGTTCCGTTATCTAAAATTGTGCCAGCAAATACATTCGAGCCCACTTCCTTGGAAACAGGAAGTGATTCTCCTGTAATACTGGCTTCATTAATACTGCCTTCACCCAATAAAACGGTGCCATCAACTGGTATTTTTGCCCCAGTTTTAACAAGTAAAATATCACCGACATCAACTTCATCTACGGCCACTTCTTCAAAGTTTCCATTCTCCATTTGCCTCAAGGCACTTTCTGGAGCCATTTCTGTTAACTCTTTAATTGCCGATCGCGTTTTATTTAAAGTACGCTGTTCTAAGAAAGCACCAAGTAAAAACAGGAATGTTACAATAGCGGATTCTTCAAAGTTTTTTATGAAAAAGGCTCCGATTACGGCGAGAGTTACTAAAACGTCAATACTAATAACCTTGACTTTTAATGCTTGGTACGCTTGGATAGCAATCGGTATAACACCCAAAACGGAGGCAATAACAAAAGACCAAATAGCAATAACTTCATTTTTAAAAACTAACTCACTAGTAAAACCAATTGTAATTAAAATAGCACCAGCCAGTGTTATGTAGTTTTTTTTGCTTAGAATAAATCTCTGCACCTCACCACCTCCTTTTTTCTAAAATTTCTCTTTAAATATAATATGCTTTATCCAGCTCTGCTAACATATTGTAAACAGCTTCATAGCTTTCACATACGTCAGTGGGAACAGTATAATTACTTGTGATTTCTCGCAGTTTAACAAATTCTTCGTTTAAATCTGGGACTTTTGCGCCTGATTCCTGCATCTTTTTACTCAATGCATTAAATAATGTGTGGACATCATGGAACTCGGGATGAGTTTTTCCATGTACTCTTGCAACAACAGGGACATATTGGTTAAGCATTTTCAAATGCTTAACCTTGATCGCGTTAAATGCTTGTTTTTCATTCATAATTTTACTCCTCCTTTTTTATAAATTGATTATATCATGAAAATATATTGCAAATCGTTTTTTTGCTCTCTAAAAAGGGTATTATTAAAAGTAAGTTCAGAAAATTAATCTTTGGTGTCAATTACTACAGTCACCCTTCCAGTCAATTTTCGCCGGATTTTCCTCATTGTTTACGGCAATAGCCCTTAGTGCTGTTTCCATACGGCCGCACTCTTCGATGGCAAATTGCTCAATTTTAACCCAAGGTGCGGTACTTCCAAGTTGGTCATAGGCTACCGCAAGAGCACCATAAAAGGCAAGCCCTATGCAGTGCCGAGCTGAATGAATGGTCGAAGCGCTTTGCCCTACTGCTCTCGCCGACGCCTGGGCAACAGGATTTTTATTAACTTCCCGGGCGGCTGCATGGCATTCAAGGATTGCTAATTTTGCCTGAGGCAGTTTGATTGTCCCTAATAACCATTCGCGAGCAGCATTTAAAGCATTTTGAGGTCGCACATCATTAGGATTATGCTTAATCCAAAGCGGCAAAAGGACCTGTTCAGAATAGTTAATCGCCCAATGCGCTAATGTCACCTTACTCTGCGTTTCAATTAATTTCATAAGTGACTGAATATATGGAGCTTTTCTATCACTTAGTATCTTCCGTGCTTTTACCATTCACACCCTCCTTCTTTTCTATCATTAATTTATCATGTTCATTTATTATAAACCCAAAAAATAAAAAGGCTCTTTTATTGAGCCTTTTTGCGCTATTTTCCTATCCTTGATAGTAATACTACCGACTCTACATGACTAGTATGCGGAAACATATCAACTAATGTTATTTCTTCAATTACATAGTCGCTAGATAAAATTTCCAAATCTCGCGCCAAAGTCGCAACATTACACGAAACATAGACAATTCTTTTAATCTTTTTTTCTTTAATCGCTTCTAATAAAGCTGTTTCACAACCTTTACGCGGTGGATCCATAACTATTAGATCAATAATTGTCTGTTCGAATCTTGAAATTTCTTCTTCGGCTTTACCGAGAATAAATTCAATATTTTTTATATTATTCAATTTTGCATTTTCAATCGCATTTTCAACTGCTTCAGGAACTATCTCAATTCCGTAAACTTTTTTCGCATTCTTCGCTAGCAACATTCCAATTGCTCCAACACCACAATAAGCATCAACAACTATTTCATTTGGTTTTACGGCAGCGTATTCAATAACTTGCTGGTATAGTTTTTCCGTCTGTAAATGATTTATTTGGAAGAAAGCATTTGAAGATAGATTAAATTTAAGCCCGCAAATAACATCTACCAATTGATCTTGCCCAGCTAAAACGATATTCTTCCTGCCCAAAATAACATTAAACGGTTCTTTATTTATATTTTGGATAATACTTTTAACAATTGGAAACTCAGCAGTTAATTTTTCAACCATTTCATGTTTATTAATAAAGTTTTTGTCTTTAGTAACAATAACGACCATATACTCATCATCAACGTTTGTTCTAATTAGAACATGACGTAAAGTACCACTGCCATCTTTTTCATTATAACCTTTTATTTTTAGTTCGTTAGCAACCTTGCGAATATATTTTGCTATTTCTGTTGCTGGAGTTGGTTGAATAAAGCATTGGGCTAAGTCAATTATTTGATGCGTTTTCTTTTTATAAAATCCACAAATAGTTTTCCCTTTTTCACTACCAAAAGGGATTTGCACTTTATTGCGATAATAATACGGATCTTCCATCCCGATAATTTTATTTATTTTCACATTTTCTAAGTGACCGATTCTTCTTAATGTTTCATAAGCCATCTTAAATTTATAGTCTAGTTGCTTAGCGTAGTCAAGATGCATTATATTACATCCGCCACACTCATCATAAGCCGGACAAATAGGCTTAACGCGGGCCTCACTGTACTGGAGATGTTTTAAAACTTCGCCATGAGCAAAGCTTTTCTCTACTTTTGTAATTCTAAAATCAGCTACTTCATCAACTAACATGTTTTCAATAAACACCGGAAAACCATCAATCTTAACGACACCAATTCCTTGATGATTTAAATCTATACATGTTCCTTGATATTTTTCTTTTATCTTCATATTTTCCACCTATTTATATTATTATATCATTTTTACTCGTTTTGGTAAAGATTGTTTTTAAACATCTTTTAATTTTTTTGCTCACAATATATTTATATCCCCTAAAATAAAAGGAGCACTTTTGCAAGTACCCCTAATTTTTACTTTACTTTGTTTTATTTTATCGCAGCAATATATTTAATTGTGCGAACCATTTGTGATGTATATGAATTCTCATTATCGTACCAAGCAACAACTTTAACTAAAGTTTTTCCGCCTTCTAATGGTTTAACTTTTGTTTGTGTTGCATCAAAGATTGAACCGTATGTTGAGCCAATAACATCTGAAGAAACAATCTCATCTTCATTGTAAGCATATGATGGAGATGCAGCAGCTTTCATTGCGCCATTAACATCAGCAACAGAAACATTTTTGCTAACAATTGCGACTAATTCAGTTACTGAACCTGTACATACAGGAACACGTTGTGCTGAACCATCTAATTTTCCTTCTAATTCAGGAATTACTAAGCCAATTGCTTTTGCGGCTCCGGTAGAATTCGGTACGATATTTACTGCAGCAGCTCTCGCTCTTCTTAAATCACCTTTTCTATGGGGTCCATCTAATAGCATTTGATCACCAGTGTAAGCATGAATTGTTGTCATAAATCCGCTTTCAAGATGAGCAAATTTATTTAATGTATCAGCCATTGGTGCTAGACAGTTAGTTGTACATGATGCAGCAGAGATAATTTTATCGCTAGCTTTTAATATCTTCTCATTAACTCCAAAAACTACTGTTGGTAAATCACTACCTGCTGGTGCAGAAATAATAACCTTTTTTGCTCCTGCTCGTAAATGGGCTTCTGATTTTGCTTTCGAAGCAAAGAAACCTGTACATTCAAGAACTACATCAACACCTAATTCACCCCATGGTAATTCTTCAGGGTTTGGTTTTGCAAAAATAGGGATAATTTTTCCATCAACTTCGATAGCGCCTTCTCTTACAAAAACAGTTTCCCCTTTTGCATATCTACCTTGTGATGAATCATACTTTAATAAGTGAGCTAACATCTTTGCATCTGTTAAGTCATTAATTGCCACTATTTCAAAACCTTCAGCACCAAACATTTGTCTGAATGCTAAGCGTCCAATACGCCCAAAACCATTTATTGCTACTTTTACAGCCATTTTAAAATCCTCCTTATGGTCTATATTATTTTACCTATATATATTATCACTATTTAAGTTTTTTTTCAAGAAAATTGCTCAATAAAACGTTATCAATTTTTAAAATTTTCGCTGTATAATTTATTTATTGTGTAAATAAGCAAAAGCTTCTTGATAACTAATAAAGTTTTTACCAATAAAACACTTTTCGCAGACATCAGCAATCACCGATATTTTACGGAAAGGCTCACGATTAGATATATCCGTTAGATGAACTTCAATAGTACAAATGTTTACAGCCGCTATAGCATCCCGAATAGCATAAGAATAATGCGTATAAGCAGCGGGATTAATAATAATAGCCGCTACTTTATCGAAATAAGCTTGATGAATCTTATCAATAATTTCTTTTTCACCATTTGATTGAAAAATTTCTAGATCATCTTTATAAGTATCAGCTATCTCATTTAAGTAATTAACTAAGTCTTGATAAGACTTAGTTCCGTAAATTTCTGGTTCTCTAAGCCCCAACATATTTAAGTTTGGACCGTTAATAATTAGTATTTTCATGGTTTTCCTCTTTTTAAAACAATATTAGTAATCAGTAAGAAAATAGGTAGATGCAATTGCATCTACCTTCTAATTTCGATTAGCAAATAAAATAGTTACAATTCGTAAAATTTCAATATATAACCAAACTAATGTAAAGACTAAGCCAAATGAAGCATACCATTCTAAATCTTTCGGATGTCCACCTTCGACTACTTGCCGAATATGTTCTAAATCAAATAACAAATATAGGGTTGCGAGAAAAACAGTTAGTACTGAAATTCCTAGACATAAGCCAACGCTATAAGTCTGGCCCGTAAAAGTCATAATTAAATATAAAACTATTTGACTTAAGATTAAGCCAATCGCAAAAATAAATAAAAACTTCAGAAAGCCAGAATTGACTTTTACAATATTAGTTAAAAACAATGTTGTTACAACCGTAAAAACCATTACCGTCGAAAGAAGGGCTGTCATAACTGCTCCTTCAGCAACGGCGCCATAAATAACAGAAATAAAACCAACAAGTAAGCCTTCTAAAAGACAATAAATAGAACCTGTTATTTTAACTAACCGTGGCGAGAAAAAAGAAATTAAGGCAAATATGAATGTTCCCACAGCCGCAACGGGCAGTAAAACTCCATAAACACTAGCATTAACTGATCCTAAGAACAAACCACCAAAAGCCCCGACTAAAACTAACACCAAGTAGAATAACGACTTCTTCGCAATGCCACTATAAGTTGCAACCTCATAATTAGCAGCATCTGTTTCATTATTAAGAATTTTTTTGAAAACTATATTTGAACTTCTAAATCTCATGTAATTATCACTCCTTTTCAGTATTATGATTATACAATTTTTTTACATATTTTTCAAGTTTAACAACTCAAAAAGCATGACAAAAACTAGGCAATTAAATATTAAAGATTTCTAATTGATCATCAATCGGAAAATTATCGACTATTCCTAAACGGCTAAAGCGTTCTATCAAAGTGTTAGATAATTTAGTTCTACGTGATAAATCTTTTATTGATGTAAAACTAGCTTCTTCACGGGCATCAACTATCGATTTAGCTGTATTTTCACCAAGTGAATCCATCGCTATAAACGGTATTACTAAACTATTTTCTTCAATTAAGAAATCTCGCCAATCAGATTTTATTAAATCTATTTGTTTAAAGTTAAAACCCCGAGCTGTCATTTCTAAGGCTAATAGTAAAGTATCATAAACATCAATTTCTTTGTTGCTTACTTCTTGTTTAGTATTTATGCGTTCTTCAATATCTTTAACTTTTTGGAAGATAGCATCATAGCCGGCAACCATCGTTTCAATATCAAAAGCACTTGTTCGGCGTGAAAAGTATCCCGCATAATAATGGATCGGGCGATACAATTTAAACCAAGCTATTCTTAAAGCCATTATTGTGTAAGCCGCAGCATGGGCTTTGGGAAACATATATTTAATTGATTTGCATGAGTCAATATACCATTTAGGAACATTGTATTTCATCATTTCTTTTTCTTCTGCTGGTGAGACACCGTTACCGCGACGAACTTTCTCCATAACTGAGAAAGCAAAAAAGGCAGGCAAACCTTTTTCTAATAAATAAAGCATTATATCATCACGGCATCCAATTAAGTCATTAAAAGGAATCGCCGATACTCCTTCTTTCATGCCGAAGAAATAGTCTTTAGAATTACCATTCCATACATTTCGGCCATGACTTAAACCGGAAATTTTGATTAAATCACTTACTGTTCGCGGGCGAATGTCTTTCAACATTGCTTTAGCTAGGGATGTCCCAAATTCTGGTAATCCTGTTGTCCCCATATCCATTTTTACTTGAGCCGGAGTTACACCTAAGGCCTCAACACTAGAGAACAAGTTTAAGACACCATGATCAGATAAAGGAATTTCTTCAACTGTTTTAAATGGGAAATTACTTGGATCATCATTAACAAAGTTCATTAAATGCCTAATCATCGTTGGATCATCGTGACCAAGAATATCTAGTTTCAATAAATTACGTTCAAAATCATGATAACCGTGATGAGTAGTATACCAATTCTTTGTAGGATCATCGGCTGGATATTGAATAGGCGTTATTTCATTAATGTCCATTCCCCGAGGGACAACAACGATTCCTCCGGGATGTTGCCCGGTTGAACGTTTCACTCCACATAGACCGGCAACTAAAAGCTTAATATCACTATAACGCATCGGTTTTCCTTCGCGTTCATTGTGACCCTTTACATAGCCATAAGCCGTATTATCTTGCATTGCGGAGATAGTACCTGCTCTAAAAGTATATTCTTCACCAAATACTTCACGACAGAAATCGTGAGCTTTTGATTGATAATCACTAGAAAAATTCAAATCAATATCGGGAACTTTATCACCTTTAAAACCTAAGAAAGTTTCAAATGGAATATCACAACCATCGCCTTCTAATTTAGTACCACAAACAGGGCAAAGTTTCTCCGGAAGATCATAGCCTGTTCCACTGTTTTGGAGTACTTCCGAGAATTTTGCGGCCTCTTGATGCTGATGATAGATCTTTTTTTCTTCGCTATTTAATTTAAAAGCGTTAAAATGGCATTTAGGACAGACATAATGTGGTGGCAAAGGATTAACTTCTGTTATCTCCATAAATGTAGCTACTAAGCTCGAACCAACTGAACCACGACTACCAACGACATATCCATCATCTTTTGAATGTTTAACTAACAAATAAGAAATGTAATAAACAGTTGCATAGTTATTATCAATGATACTCTTTAGTTCTTTATCAAGACGATCTTGAATATATTGTGATAAAGGATTGCCATATTTCGCATAAGCATTTTTATATGTTAAGTCAATAACACCTTGCTTTGCCGATGGTATTCCTTTTTCAGCAAGAAAATCATCAGTAGGAGCAAACATTTTTTCCGGGAAAATATTAAATTCTTCAATTTTATCACTAATATAATTAGTGTTTTTAACGACAATTTGATGAGCTACATCATCACCTAAAAACGAAAATTCCTTGAGCATTGTCTGTGTATCTTTAAAATATTGTTCTGGCATTTTTTCAACATCTTTTAAATCATGCAAGCCACCACCTACAAGTGGCATTTTAACTAGCATTTTTCGCAAAATATCATCATTAGGTTCTAAAAAGTGCACATCCCCCGTGGCAACAACAATTACTCCTTTGGCTTCACCGGCTTTGATAATCTTTTTAATAACTTCTTGAAGAATTTCAACAGTTATTACCCCGTCAGAACTCTCTATTAAATGACAATAGCCTTCAACTGGTTGGACTTCTAAATAATCATAAAAACTAACAACTTCTAGCAAATCTTCATAACTTTTATTTAAGGCAGTATCAAAAACTTCCCCTCGGTAACAAGAACTACCGACTAATAAACCATCACGATGGGATTCTAAAAAACTCCTTAAAATTCTTGGTTCGCGATAGAAAGTTTTCGTATGTGACTCTGATACTATTTTATTTAGACTTATTAAACCGTGATGATTTTTCGCAAGTAATGTTATATGCGTCGGAATAGCATGTTTAAAGGCTTCTTCGGGATTAATCATCGCATTTATTTGATTGTAATTAAAAATTTTACTATCAAATAAACCTTTCAACATCTTTAAGAAAATCTCTGTTGTGGCTTTCGCATCATAAATGGCGCGATGGTGCTGTTCAAGATCAACACCAAACAACTTAGCAACATAACCTAGAGAGAATTTCTTTAGTTTATCGCCATAATAAATACGAGCAAATTGCAAGGTATCAATTGTTGGTAAAGCAGAGAACTCAAGACCTAGTCTTTGTAAATTTCCATATAAGTGTGAATTATCAAAAATTGCATTGTGAGCAACTAAAATAGCTCCATTAATAAAATCCCAAAACTTTGGTAAGACTTCTTCTATTGCCCCCGCACTGCGAACATCATCATCAGTAATACTAGTTAAACGAGTAATGAGTTTTGGTATTCCTTTTTTCGGTTTTACGTATTCAGAGAATTCTTCAATAATCATGCCATTTTTGACTTTACAAGCCGCAATTTCGATGATTTCATTATAAGTAGCAGAAAAGCCTGTTGTTTCTAAATCATAGACAACATAAGTTGCTTGACGAAGATCAATATCTTCGGTAGTTAAAGCTATTTTAAATTTTTTCTCATCAACAAATCTACCTTCAAGACCAAAGATTGGTTTAATGTTATTTTCTGTAGCTTTTTTATAAAATTCTGGAAAAGCTTGCACATTATAATGATCCGTAACAGCCAGGGCCTTATAACCATATTTAATCGCTCGATCAACATAAGCAGAAATATCTAAAACAGCATCTTGAGCAGACATTTTAGTATGAGTATGAAGTTCAACTCGCGGCTCGCCAAGTTCCTCAACATTAAATTCTTGTTTTTTTGTCGGGCGGCTAGTAATTTCTTTAATATTAATAACTAAATCTCGTGAATATTTGTCATAAGTCATTTTCCCCACAACAATGACAGTAAAACCAACCATACATTTTTCTAAATAGAATTTTTCATAGTAGGGATCAGTTAAATTAATAAAAGTTTTCAATAAAATGGAACTAGAACCATCAGTAATAGTTGCTTCATAAATTTTATATCCGCCTTTTAACTCCTTAATTTGGGCTTCGATGACATCACCTTCGACAACAAAAATATCATTAAAGTTTTTATTGGTGTAATCAGTTAGTTCAAATTCAGAAGTTGGTAATTTTTTTAAAGGCGTTGGGGTTTCCGTTAAGCGACTCTTTGACCGGTTGCCTAAGGTACTAGTCTTTCTTTTTTCCGTTTTATTATCGACTTCTTTAATCTCTTGGCTCCGCATATCTCTGCGAGCTTGATTTAGCGAAGTGTTGACACTTATCTTTATTTCTTCCTCGATTGGTGATACTAAAGGATTTTTATCAATGTTTATTGTCACAAAATCGAGCCCAAAATCTTGCATTTGCGGGATGATAATCTTAAATAATTCTTCAACAATCTTTTTCTCATCATCAGAAGCGACCGAATATGTGATTTTATTATCGGTTATAATATAAATAAATTTTTTCAAGGCATTACAACGAGCACGATCGTTACATGCGTTTTCAACAAAATATTCATAATATTCTTTTAAATGCTTTTCATCAATAAATTTATTTTTAAAAATGAATTCGACTTTTATTTGGGGATTATGCTTGATATTTTTTGTCATATAACTAGCGATATCTGTACCTAGTTGAACAAGTTTCTTTATAGAAAAAGGTTTTTCAAAAGCGATAACCATTAGTGTTATCATCGTTTTTGGATCAAAGACAACTCTTTCTAAAGAGCCACTATCAATGTTATCATCAATATCATAATCTAGTAAGCCCAGTATATCTAAATATTTTTTTCTTTGTTCGGTCATTTTTACACCTCATTATTCATATTCTAACATAAATCAGCTGTTTTTTCTATAAGTAATTCATTTTTAAAATTTTTTTGCTTCATAGACTTTTTTGCCACTGACATAGGTTTTAAGAACCTTTGTTTGATGAAGCTCTTCGAAAGGAACTGTAAAGATATCCCGGTCTAAAACAATAAAATCAGCAAAATATCCGACTTGCAACAAACCTTTTTTATCTTCCATAAATTCTTGATAACTACTGCCAGATGTATATGCCGCGACAGCTTGATGAAGACTGATAAACTGATTATTATTATAAATCTTCGTTTTATTAAAGTTTCTTCTTGTAACGGCTAAATAAAGACCCTTAAAAGGATTAATCTCTTCTACAGGTAAATCTGTTCCGAAACTTGTTGGCACAGATTCAAGTAAAGTTTTCCAAGCATAACTAGTGCCAGCTAGTTTTTCACCAACGCGCTCGGCAACAATTCCCATATCATAATCGAGAAATGCTGGTTGAACCAAAGCACAAATATTATGCTTTGCCATTCGTTTAAGGATCATCTCATCAGTTATTTGGAGATGAACAATTCCGTGACGCAAAGGATTCTTTAGTTCATTGCTAGCTTCAAAAGCATCTAAGACATCGCTAATCGCCTTATCACCAATAGCATGGAATATTAATTGCACTTTTTTTTGATTAGCCACGGCCACTAATTGTTGTAGTTCTTCATATTGATAGCAAGTTACTCCATAAGAACTTTCATCATCAGCGTAGGGACTAGTTAAGGCAGCCGTTCTCGCTCCTAGCGAACCATCAAGAAATATTTTTAAAGGACCTAAAGTATTAAAATCGTTGCTCGCAAATTGCTTTTTGAACCATAAATACTTATCAATGCTTCCGAGGCTAACTTGATGATTTATCCTGATTTTTTCTTGTAACGAACACTTTATATAGGCTTCTTGCAAATATTCACTATTATCTAAATTTAAATCATTAGTTTGGACAGAGGTAACACCATGTTCTAAAGCATAACCGATTACTTCATCCAAAAGTTCTATAGCCGTAGTTTCATTGTAGATAGGATCAAACATCCCCAACAATCCGCAAGCATTCTCAGTGAGAATGCCATTGGGCTTATGATTGCTATCAACTAATATTTGTCCGCCATCAATCTGTTTTTCTTCATTAATGCCGCACATCTCTAAAGCACGAGAATTAACAGAGACAATATGACCACAAATTCGCGAAAAAACGACTGGTATCTCTGTGCTAATCAAATCAAGATCTTCTTTAGTCGGAATAACCGGCTTGATAAACTTATCTTGATTGAAGCCTTCACCAATTAAAACCGTTAAATCGGGGTTATTAGCTAAGTGTTTCTTTCCTATTTCAACAATTTCTTCAATGCTTTTAGCGTCATCTAAAATAGCTGTTCTTGCCTTTTTTGCTTGGAGAAAAAGATGCAAATGGGAATCATTAAAGCCCGGTAATACTAACCGTTTTTCTAGGTCAACTTTTTCCTCGTAGTTACTAATATCATCTAGCAAATTGTTATCACCAATGGCGACAATTTTTCCATCCGCAATAATCATCGCTGCAAAGAAACTCTTATTTGTATATATTTTCCCATTAAAAAACAGTGTTCTCATCTTCTTTTCACCAAAGATAGACCATCTTCATAGTTATAATAAGCATAACCACTCTTTGTGTACTCAAGATTATCGTCGAGTAAAACAATATTTTCTTTTGTTTCCGGATTGTTTTTAGCGACTTTAGCGATATAAATTGGATTTGTAAAGCCAAAGCCTAAGCCGTAGTATTCACCGAGAAATGCTCCAGGACCGATTGTTCCTTCCTTAGTAATCACTTCTAAACGATAAAACTCACCAACTCTTACTTCTTCTTCAAACTCTTCTATAAATAGATTTATATTTTCGTTAAAATTATATTCCTTAAAAACGACTGAGTTTTGGGGCTCCTGTGATATTTTATTTTGCAAGATTTTTATATTCAAAATAGGCGCCGTATCAAAAACATGAACCTTAAACTTTACTCTTTGCTTTTTACTAATAAAAACCGTTTGGTTATTTTCTTGATCAACAATTGAAAAGCGAACATGAACACCATTAGAACCATAACAATGGCCATTTTTCAAAACATTATAAATGTTTTTCTCTGATAATGAATCCATATTACCCATAATAAAGGGATGCCCCAGACGATGCAAGAAATGCCCATCGGAATTAGCAATTCCCACTAATCTTTTACCGACGGAATTCATTTTATCCCATAGTTCAAAAGCAAGTCGATTTGGCTCATCAAGAGGGTGAAAATCTCCTTGCCAGACCTCAATTCCTGTTGTCTTCTGCAAGTTAAAGGCTTCTTCATAATCCCACCATATCGAAGGATTAAAAGGATGAGCAAGGTAAAACAAGCCACCTTGAGCAATTGTTTCGTCAACTACATCTTGCCACCTTCGTCCTTCCGTTAATCTATTATTAACGTATTCAACATTATATTGTAACGCGTGTTCACCGATTTTTCCTTCTGGGTAGTGTCCTTTAACTAGAACTTTACCTGTTTGTCCATACTCGCCTGAGTTTGGGTAGGCAATAAAATCAGTAAAATCAGCATTTATTTCCGCACAGTCAACAGTATTTAAAAAGCAATGGTCTGTTGGCGTAATCCAAGATAAGGCGCGGTCATTTCGGACGCGAATTGCATTATCTTTAACGCTATTATTGTTTTGACCATCAGAACGTGTTGAATGAGTATGGTTATCACCGCGATATAATCCGCTACCCTGAATGTAGATGATTGTTTCTAAAATTTGCGGACGCTGATCAAATAACTCGGTGATTGTAATTGATAATTTCAAAAAATCACGGCCTCCATGAACAGCAATTAAATCAACAACTATCGTCTCTATTTGCCCCGGTTCAATTCGCTTTATTTGCCAATTTGCCGCATTTATTCCGAGCATATAAGGACAGTCAATAGTAATATTAACTCTCCTAAAAATAACTTGCGATTTATTTTCTACTTTAATAACCACTTTAAAGCAATCGCCAGGAGAAATATTTTTGGGAATTCCCGTCATCGTAACAGCAAATTTGTCAATATTTTTTAATGATAGTTTTTCTAGTTTCATTACTTTCACCTTGATTTCTTATTATTAACATTATAACATATTGCTGCCCGAAAAACACCGTTTTTTTTAACCCAAACGCGCTTTTTTTGTCTTTTTTATATAAAAAAAGTCAAGCTAGTTTTTGCTTGACTAAAATTTTAAATTACCTAGCGCCGACGGCGGAACACTCCCGCACCCCCACTAGATCCACCACCACCGCGATTGAAGATAAATAAACCACTACCGCCAAAAAGAAAAACTACGGCCCCGATCATTAGTATTTTTTCAAACAAAGGCATATTTGGCGAAAATATATAGGTCCAAATTGTTGCCTGGACTATATCACCAGAATCATTAGGGATATACTCATCTAAATACTGTTGGTAACTTTCTTCATTAAAGGCTTTAAACCCCTCATAACCATAGGCATCTTCAGTTATAATCCACAAAACCTGATGCAACATTTTGCCAATGCCCATGTTTAAGTCTTCTTCAACCATAATTGTAGCATCAAGAATAGCGCCAACTCGTGATGCTGTTAAATATTGTTTCATTTGATAACCAATTGCTGTGTCGACAGCATAGAACTCTGGCATAGTATAACCTTCATATTTTTGGTTAATAAAATACAAAACAACTAATAGTCCCATGTCGTTTTTACCGATTTTCCATTGATTGAAAATATCAGTTGGCGCATATTTATTCATTTCAGCACCATCTTCGAGAAGGAACGTGGCAAAGACTATCTGTGCTCCACCATTTTTTTCGAAGTCATTAGAGTAATCATATAAGATTTCCCCTTTTTCCACAATATTATGTTTAGTTGCTGGAGATAAGGCCATAGCGAAGTCATTAACATAATATTCGGCGGTTGGATTAGGATAATCTTTGCGATTGAAATACCAAAACATTGATATCGCAACAATAACAATTATAATAATCCCGGTAAACTTTCTAGTCATTAAACACCACTTCTGGTATTTCTATTTCTCCCTCATTAGCTTTCCAGTATAGTCTTTCATTTTCAAAGCCCAACATCTTCGCAATTATTATTCGCGGAAAGCGACGGACGGAAGCATTATAAGTTTCAACCGATAGATTATATGTTCTTCTGGCATATGCTAATTCTGCTTCTGATGATGATATTTCATCCATCAAAGTTAAATAAGCAGGCGTCGCGGAAATATTGGGATTGTCTTCATTAACTACTAGGGCAATTAAACTGCTTAGCGCTAAAGATTGTAAGTAGTCAGCTTCAATCAAACCACCGAAATCATTATTGGCACTCGCTGTAGCGTATGCCGCGCGTGCGGTTGTGATGGCATTATATATATCTTCTGCGTGATCTTGTAAACCATTTACTGTTGACACTAAACTTGTTATTTTTTGGTATCTTTCTGCTAATGTAACCTCTATTTGTGAGAAAGAAGAATTAACATTTTCATCTCTATCTACTAGGCCATTATAGCCAGCAATAAAAACGATTCCTATAATAATTATAATCAAACCAAATACCGCCAATATAGCAGCTACTAAACCTTTCTTGTTCATTACTCTTCCTCCTAGTTGAACGCATTTTTAGCTAATATAAATCATTTTATCAACTTCATTTATAAATAAAAATATTTCAAAGCCAATATACGATATTATTATACTGCTGTTTTTTTCAACATACAATTAAAACGCAATATTTTTTTATAATAAAAAAAACGACATCAGCTATTGCTGACATCGCTTAATTATTTTATTTAGTTTGGTGATCAATGTACAGATAATCTACTTTTTCTATCTCAATAACGGCCCGGCGTTCAAAACCTAAAGCATAAGAATACGTTAAATATATATCACTTAACGGACTACCATCTTTAATATAACTCTTTTTGAAAGTATAACGATCATCTTTCATAAATAGTGTAAATCCATTACATTTTAGAGTTGCTGTTTTTAAAGTGCTAGCACCATCAACATCTTTATAATATATATAGAATTCATACGCTTCATCGGTCTCGATAACAACAAAGTTATAGTATTCTGGCATATTTTTTAAAGTCTTAAAAGATCCTGAAGTGAGCGATCGGTACACTTCTTTTTTGGTAGTTTCATAATAAATATCAAAAGTGTATTCTGTATTGTGGACTAGACCTTCTAAAAGAACCTTGTTATCGATAACTTCATAAAATTTTTGGTTAAATTCAATGAAAACTTTATTGATATCTTTTCCCATTGGATCAGCAACATTAACATTTAAAATTGTTGAAGTCTGGGTTGTTTCAGCGGCTTCATAATTAATAATTGGATCTTTTACAACAATTAAAATACAATTGGCATCGGTACGTTCTTTGCCATCAGACGGTGAATTAGTTGTAATAAACTTATCACCACTGCGAATTATCATTGTTGAGGAACCACCACCATCAAGATTATAGGCATTAATACAGCCATAGGCTGTCATAATCGCTGCTAATTCGCGAGCATCAGCGCCATACATGCCTTTATTTCCTTGGCGACCATCAATAACCATCATAACTATTGTTCCGTCAGCTTTTTGACCAATAACAGTTCGTGGAGCACGATTTTCGATTGATGAAGCTGTTGCCGGCCATAAAGTACCGCCGCCACCAGTTATGTCAGTAGCATTAGCATAGGCACCAGTAAATTTAAATTGACATCTTATTTTTTTGCCAATCGCTAAAGCAGTATTTACAGCGGCGTTATTAGTAACAATCGCAAAATTTCCCTTAGTTATCGTCGTTGATGCCGTTGAAGATATAACCCCTAATCCATAAAAATCATTAGCATTATTAGGTAAAGCTTTAATTGCCTCACCAACAACATACCCGTTTTTGCCAGTTAAATCTAATTCGATATTAACTATTTCCTTTTCACTATTATAAGTTGCGAAGTAAATGCTCGTTTCATTAGCGCCTGGAGTTTGGTTTAACTTATCAATATCGAATTCTTGAATAATATTACCGGCTTCATCATAAATTGACAAAATCATCTTTGCTGTTCGAGTTATTTTTTCATTACCAATAAGCGTATTTGTTGAACCATCATTAGTAAAACCAACAGCATTTCCTGTTGATGTTTTATAAAATTCCCCTTCAGAAACCATCGCTCCACTTGTTTGATATGGTAGATTCCCAATCGCACCAATATCAAAAAAATCGCCATTAATTGCCGCAATTACTTTCCAACCAGGATTAGCAGTTTCATATTTAATAATCAAAGCTCTAACTGTCGCTAATGCCCATTTATTTCCTTCAAGATTAGCCCAAGTAGTTATTTTAATATCTTTTGAAGAAGGAACTTCCAAAACATTAACTTGTTGGGGATAAAGTTTATTGGCCACGATATCTTCCGTTACACCACTATACCCATCAGCATCACCAACCGCTAAAGATGTTGATGTAAAAGCTTTATTTGTAGTATGAATTACCCCATATGGCAGTTCATTGTAAGCTGTAATTTCATCAACAATATAACTTGCTTCAAGAATATTTCCATTGTTAAGTGCTTCAACAACAACTATCTCTCGCACATATTTTATTGTTGGATTATCTTTTACAGTCGCCGTTACAAGAATAGTTCCAGCACTTTTGCCGAGCAAAAGGCCATTTTCATCGATAGATGCGATGCTAGAATTGTTACTAGACCATATTACTTCACCAGACGAATTGATTGGGTAAATTTGACTAACTAAATCTATATTTTTCCCAACCATAACAACATTGCGACCAACAATGTTAATTTTTTCTGGTTGAAAACTCTCATAAACGGAATTAACGACAATCTCCTTCGTTAAGACTAATACATCATAATATGTGTAGGTTACTGCGACAGTCGCTGCTCCTGAAGATAAAGCAGTTAAAGTTCCTGTACTATCAACATAAACAACTGATAAATCGCTACTACTCCACGATGCTTCGACAACTTCATCTAGTGGTATTGTTTTAGCCGTTAAAGTCAGCGATCTACCGATTAGTAGGTCTAGATTTGATAGTCCTTCTTCGTCAGCACTATCAATAGTTAAAGCCATTTCACCTAAGACATTAACAGTAATCTCTGTTGATAACGGTTCCTTATCTTTAGAATTATAGGTCGCAACAATAACTGCTTGTCCTTGTGATAAGGCTACTAACAGTCCTTCTTCATCAATGTATACTATTGATGGAAAATTGCTTGCCCAAGCAACATCTACTTTTTCATCGCTTGGCATTACCTTGGCAATCAAAGCTCTTGAATCACCAACACTCAAGCCAAGACTAGTAACTACTTCATTTTCAAGGCCGATAACTAAAGTTGTTTTCTGGCAGCCGATTAATAAGAATACAAATGAAAATACTAATAATAAAGATAATATTTTTTTCTTAAAACTCATTTAAATCACCCCTTTTATTCTTCATATGGATTAAAATTAAATTTTTCATCGATTGTTAGTAAAACATCAACAATCAATTCGATAACTTCTTCAACATCACGCATATCAACCAGTTCTGCTGATGAATGCATGTTACGAAGCGGAATACTAATTAAAACAGTCGGAACTCCTAAATTAGCCGTATAAATTACATCAGCATCGGTATAAGACCGATATGACACTGTTTCATTTTGGACGGATATTCCTAAGTGATCGGCCCTTGCCCGAACTAAATCGGCCAATTTTTTATTTATTGTTGTTCCGGTGGCAATAATTGGGCCACCATGAAGCCGATTCAAATTACTGTTTGCTAAATTGGGCGATACCGAAGTATCACTACCAACATCAACGACAATTGCAGCGCTAGGATTAATGCTTCGTGCAGCAATTAAAGCGCCTCTTTTGGTTGTTTCTTCACCAACCGTTGTTGTGCAATAAATGCCAATATTGGGTTTTCTAACTTTGGCCCGTTTAAATGCTTCAATAATTGCATAAACACCAATTTTATCATCTAGAGCCCGAGCACAAAGAATATTATCATTTATCACTCGATACGAAGAATCATGGAGAACCAAATCGCCTATTTCAACTAGTTGCATCGCTTCTACTTTGCTGCTAACTCCTAAATCAAGAACTAAATCTTTTACTTCAACTTTTTTATCAAAGATTTGGCTATTCTTTGCAATTGCTCCATAAATGATCTTTTTTTTCGTTAAGACTTGGACCTTTTGGCCAACATAAACGCCAGGAGTAATTGAACCAACTTCTTCTAACAAGCATCGACCATCACTTAAAATTTGCGAAATGGTTAAGCCAATTTCGTCAATATGCGCCGCTAGCATAACCTTGAAGCTACTGCTAGGGTTAAAAATACTAATTACATTACCAACTTGATCAGTCATAACTTTATCGGCGATACTTTGCATATAAGTAATAACTTGTTTTTGCAAGTCATATTCAGCTCCCGATATTGATGGTGTTTCTAACATTTTGTATAAAAAATCTTTGCTCATTTTTACCTCCAAATATACCTTTTCTTAAAACATTATATCATCATTTTCTTGCTTTTACTATAAAAAGGGAAAGATAATACCTATCTTTCCCTTTAAAACCCAAAGATCAAAACTCCAACGATAAAAGAAAAAATATTAGCGATAAGTGTCACTAAAAAAAGCTGCTTTTTATTCCCCAAAAACATGCAATAGACTAACCATTCACTTAAAACGACAACTACTTCTAAAGGAATAATAT
>DATESD010000183.1:0-4434 GCA_035270985.1 Bacilli bacterium
TTATTATTCCGTTTAATAGTTATTTAGAAGCAGAAGGCACATTAAAAGAATTAGGATATACTATTAGTTCTAAAAACGAAGCTGATGAATTAGATTTTAATAAATGGATAAACATTGCCACAGGTGATATTGCAACATCAACAGAGATAATTCAAACATTAATCAAGTTGTATAATGAAACGATGGTTAAAAAAAGTGATGCCCAGGGAGTTGTTGAAATTACAGAAGGCAAAGATTATTCGCTTGTTGCGGGAAAATATGTTTTTCGAACAGAAGACGATAAAAATGATTTGCATCATTTAGGTAAGAGCATAAAATCATCAAATAATGGATTATATACTTTTATGAAGAGTATGTCTTCGCTAGTTGATAGCGATGTTATTAGTGCTAATTGGTATACTCCTAAAATTCAATTTTTAGATGATAATTATTATTTAATATTAAATATTGCCCAAGAGACTCCTAAGACTTATGAAGAAGCCAAGGAAGATGTTATTTATGAAATGATAGACAAATATTTAAATGAAGAAGAAGTCAATAAGTTGATGGCGTATGTTCGTTGGATGAATAACATAGTAATCTACGATGGCCTTGTTCAATATCAATATAATAACACTTTTGAAAAGAAAGTTACTGAATCGGCGCTTAAGCATGATACTTATGTTGCGGTGATGGACATAACAAGCAAGCAAGATGGTTCATCCTTAATTGCGATGTATACCAAAGAACAGTTTTTTTTGGATATGGATTATGAATATGGTCCATATGTGGCGATGGAGTTAGTAAATTATCATAATTTTTTATCCGATCCAAAGTATAACAATGTTTACGACTTACGCCTAAACGCAAAAAAAGATAACGAAAGAGTTCTCAACGAAGTTGCTTGGGAATTAGTAGTTAAAGATGTTGAAATAGAAAAAGCAAATGTCTTACGGGGTGATTATACAATGTATGGTTATCCATCAAGTTATGGTTGGGAAAATTTCATGAGCGAAGTTTATGGCGTTAGGACGGAAAAAGAACTGGCCCTACTATATTTACGCCGTGATTTAATGAATACTTATATTAATAGCGTTAGTGATGTAACTGGTTTAACCGAAGAAACTGATTTGTGGAAATATTTTTCGAAGAAAATGCAATCAATAGCTGAGCAATATTTTAAAGTTCAAGGTTGGTGCATGATAGTTACCTATAAAGGCGCTGACGGAAATGGAACAAATCCTAAAACGTGGACAGTAGAACAAAAAGCACTAGCAGAAGAATTTTACCAAGAGATAATGCAATATTTAGAAATAGATATCGCAAAGTATGCCGATAGTGCTGAAGCGTTAGTTTATGCCTATAGCATCGCTCCATATTTATTGGGTGACAATCCAAATCCAGAAAATGCTATTTTCTCTGGTATAAATATGGCGAAGTATAAAACAGCTGGTTTGAAACTTTATAGTGTAGATTTAGGCGATTTTTCTAACGGTCAGTATGGGGCTGAGGTTGACGCTGTAGCTAAAGAAATATGGGATGAAAACCCTACTTCTGAAGACCCGACATTATATGGGACGTCATCTACACCGCAGTATATAACTAATAATGACGGTTATTATATCTATATTAACGTAAAAAGTTTCGATTTGAATAGAATCGGGGAAGCGGCAGATCGGATAATCCCGAATTTAAACGAGATTCAATTATATTTAGCTGATGATGAAACTGAACTTCTTAGTAGTGAACAAAAACAAGTTATTCAAGATGTATATATACCGTTAGCTGCTGAACTTGGAACAATGTATAATGTTGCGAGAACTCTATATAAAGAGCAATTAGACTATGAATTTACCTTTAGATATAAAACATATGATTTAGGAGTTTATTTAAAAGTCTTAGAAATAAGTATCGAGCAAGCGGAAGCAAAACTAAATTTCACAAAATAAAAAAAGGCCTCTAGAAGTAAAATCTAGAGGTTTTTATTTTGTGAGACTTATAAATATATAATTAATTTCACCTTCACGGCTAGCTAAGTACTGTTCGCTATATTCGTTGCTTGCTCCCCATAAAACTAATTGATTGTAAGCAGTGTTATAATCTTTAGTATTTTTGTTTACAACAATATCGTAAAGAGCAAAGTATATTTTTGGTTCCAAATAAGCGTCTTTTTGTTCATCAGTTAAGTAATTGTTATATGTGGCCTCAGCGGTTAATCCTGCGCCCTCTTCATACAATTCTTCGTAGTAAGTTTCTCGAGAAAAGCTTTTTGGAGTGTCTGCAGCGGCTTCATTAGGAACGACAGTGTTATCAGGATCCGCAAGCTCTACATCTTTTAAACCATTGGGAAACGCTAAAAAGCCAACAGCGATAATCATTATCGCCGCAAATGATGCTACAACTGATTTCCATTTGAAAGTTGGTTGAACAGACTCTATTATTGGTATTTTGCGTGAATAAGCGGCAGGTTTGATTTTTTCTAAAACATTAGGAATATCAAAAATTTCATCTTCCATCGCTTGTTTAAATTTGTTTATTTTCATTAATTTATACCTCTTTTTTTATTTTGGCTAGGGCTTTTTTATATATGAAGAAGACGGTGCTTAAAGGCATGTCAAGAACATCAGCAATATCTTTAAATTTGAAATTTAAGACTATGTGATAAATTATGATGTCTTTTTCTTGACCATCGAGAACCTTAAGCGCTTTATCTAAAAGACTATTATTCTCTACAGGGCTTTCAAAAAAAACAATATTATCAACAGGATCGATTAAAACTTCTCTTTTACGTTTATTGTAAACGTTAATCGCTTGGTTTCTAGCGATTGTTGCAATCCAAGCTTTAAAGTTCGTTCCCAAGCGATAAGACTCAATAGAATTAATCGCTTTTAAATATGTGTCTTGCATAATATCTTCAACTAAATTTCTATCTTTTATGATATTAAATATTGATAAAAACACTGTTTTTTGTGTTTCTTCGTAAATAACATCAAAAGCATCTTCTTGGCCGGCAAGATATGAAACAATATAATCATCTAATTCACGAGCGGTCATAGACAGCCTTTCCGTTTGCTCACTTATAAAACAAACTAGTCGTTCTTTTTTTTAAACTTTTTTGAAAAAGTTTTTGCTATTGTATAAAACCCTAAATCTGTTAGATGAATTCCATCGACAGTTTCTTCATATGAAAAGTTTTTCAGGAGTTTTTTTCCATCAACAAATTCAACGTTATCATACAGCGCACAAATGTTTTTTTGGATGTTCGCGTTGGCAAGCATCATTTTTTTAACATCGGCCCGTAAAAGGGAGTCTGAGTTGGGATAATGTGAAATGACGTAGATCTTTACACTTTTATGTGCTGAAGTAATTACATCAAGAAAAACAGGCAGACGATCTTGAAGAAGGTTTCCTTTTTCACAGTTGGCTTCCGCCTCAATTATTAAATACTTCATTTCTTTTATTTTAACAATTTCTTCAGCAATACTCTTTTCTAATTTAGCGCTACCAGAAAACCCTAAGTTATAAATCTCATAGGGTATTTGACGGCCTAAAAGGCTTGTGTAATTCATGCCAGGTCGCGTAACGCATCCTCCTTGAGTAATAGAGGTGCCATAGCAAACAACGGCTTCAGGATGATATTCTCCCCAGGGTTGACAAGTAGAATTAGATTTAACTCCGATGGCGATGTCTATTAATTTTGTATATGTTGGTAAATATAGGCGATAACACCTCATTTTTTGTGGTAAGTTATCAACTAAGGTTAATTCGTACTCCGGTTGATTTATTTTTGTTGTTGTTAGAAAAATGAATTTATTGTTATGCAAGAAATATAAATCTAAACCACACTGACCGCAAGCACTCATATGAGGCATATAAGCAGCTGAAGACAATTTTACACGTAAGGATATCGTAGAGCTATCAGTCATAAATGACAAAAAAGCGCCCGAAGGATAATGTGATAGCCATGTAACATTCTCGCTTATTTGGGTAGTTTCTAATAAACGACAAAAAGATTTGTTTTGGTTAAACCAATACAAGCCGTGGACATTAAAATCTTTGTTAGGCCTATCGTACCATTTAATTTCCATATTGTTTTTTTCCTTATCGGGTAAATTGTTATTGTTTTTTTTAACATTCATATTATTCACCGCTTAAATTATACACTAAAGTAGTTCTGTTTGTCATTAAAAAGTAAAAAAAGCTTTAAATTTCTTGCATTAAATAAAAGTCTTTGCTATAATACATACGTAATTCGAAAGAGTTACATTTATCCCCTACATAAAGCGGTGAATAAATTTATTTATTCACAACATCCCCTTCCTAAACCGAGCTTACCCAAGCTCGGTTTTCAATTTTGGAATATTCCATAAAAAAAGATGTTAAAGGTTTGCCTTTTCACATGGGAAATGGTACAATTCTAGCGAGGTATTTTATGAAAAAACATTTATTAATTTT
>DATESD010000184.1:0-4542 GCA_035270985.1 Bacilli bacterium
TAATTAAAAAACCGCGGAGATAATCGGTTAGATAGACAATCTTTGCTTTATTCTTACGATCAGCAATAACTCCCCCGAGTGGCGTAAACACTAAAAATATTATCCCGCATAATCCTAAATAAAATCCTTGTATTGCCGCATTATTGTTAGTAACTGATAAAATATACAAACTAATGGCAAAACTATAAAATGTAGCGCCGATATTAGAGACCAACGTACCAATAAATAATAGTAAATAGTTTTTGTTTCGTAATACATTCTGTGATTGTATTGCTTGTTCTTCCATACTTGCTCCAATATGAAAAAAATCCAAACGGATTTTTTAAAAAGATTGTATTCTATAAGCCTTGTTCTGTACCAAGATTGCTCTTGGCGGTAATCATTTATCTCAAAGATAACTTTGCCTTCGCTGAGTTCAATTTCTCATTGAAAGTTCCCCTACCAAAATTTGGGTTTCTAGCTTAAGGGGTTTACCCGTTCCACTTCCTTCGTTTCCGAATTCTTCGTCTCTGTGGCACTTTATGAAGTATTGCCATTTAAGGGTCTACTTCGCCGTCACTATCTCTAGTGCCCTAACTTATTTTTTCATTAGGCATAAACACTACTGGCATCGCAGCCAGTGCTAGCAAGGACTTTCCTAACGGCATAAGCCGCTCGATTACCCGAATACTATTAGATTATACCACAAAACATGTAACAAGTAAAGTTACAATATATAAAAAAAGATAGAATATGATCCTATCTTTAGTTCAAATTATATTAGTCCCTTTTCTTAAAAGGTTTTCGATCGCGTGAATCTCGCGAATCCCGTGAATCACGTGGTTTATAAGGACGAGGATTGCTCTTATCGTCTTTATCGCCTGTTCCTGGAGTGCGAACTTTTTCCATTCCCTCTTTAGTGCTTAAATCAACGCGGCCTTTGTCATCGATACCAATAACACAAACTGTTATTTCATCATTAAGATGGAGAACATCTTCAACTTTATCAATCTTTTCACTAGAAATTTTAGAAATATGAAGTAAGCCATCACAGCCTTTCCATAATTCTACAAACGCGCCAAACTTTTCAATGCGTACAACTTTACCGGTGTAGAATTTACCAACTTCTGCTTCTTTAACTAAATCTTTAATAATCTGAGCAGCTTTATCGATCCATTCTTTTTCCGTATGCATGATGAAAACACGGCCATCTTGCTCAATGTCAATCTTAACATTGTTACAATCCTTAATAATTTCAGTGATAACTTTACCACCCGAACCAATGACAGCACGAATCTTATCTGGATCAATTGTAAAGAATAAAACTTTCGGTGCGAAAGGACTTAATTCTTCGCGATTAGTGGCAATAGTTTCGAGCATATGATCTAAAATAGCCAGTCGCCCTACTTTAGCTTGCGCCAAAGCTTCTTTTAAGATCTTTTCATTAATTCCCGCAATTTTTATATCCATTTGTAAAGCTGTAATACCATTTTTAGTTCCGGCAACTTTAAAGTCCATATCTCCATAATGGTCTTCCATGCCTTGAATATCAGTTAGAACAGCATATTTTTTACCCTCAGCAATTAAGCCCATTGCAATTCCTGCAACAGGAGCTTTAATAGGAACTCCAGCAGCCATTAGTGCCATTGTTCCCGCACAAATTGAGGCTTGACTTGATGAGCCATTTGATTCTAAAACTTCGCTGACTACTCTAATAGTGTAAGGGAAATCGACTTCATTTGGTAGCACTTGTAGTAAAGCTCTTTCGCCTAAAGCGCCATGACCAATTTCTCGTCTTCCTGGCGAGCCATATCTGCCAACCTCACCAACACTGTAAGCTGGGAAATTGTAATGATGCATGAAACGTTTGCCTTCTTCAACTCCTAAACCATCAATGATTTGGAATTCTCCTAATGCGCCTAAAGTAACCACACTTAAAGCCTGAGTTTGCCCACGAGTAAATAAAGCCGAACCATGAGTTCTATCTAAGATATCAACTCGAGATGATAATGGTCTTATTTCATCAACTTTTCGGCCATCTGGGCGAATTTTATCATGAGTAATCAAACGACGAACTTCCATCGCCACAATATGCTCAAGCATTTCTTTGACAAAACTTATTTTTTCTTCAAAATCATCATCATGTTTGAATTTTACAGTTAATTCAGCAATAACTTTTTCGTTTATTTCATCTATTTTTCGGTAACGCTCTAACTTTTCTTCGATTATAATAGCTTTTAATAAATCTTTTTCCGCCATTTTACGAACTAGTTTATCGATGTCTTCCGGAACAGTTTGCAATTCAACAACAACTTTTGCTTTACCTATTTTAGCTGTAACTTCATTTTGGAAAGCTACAAGGCGTTTAATTTCTTCATGACCAAACATCAACGCTTCTAACATTTCCTTTTCGGAAACTTCTTTAGCTCCGGCTTCTACCATATTGATAGCATCCATAGTTCCGGCAACAATTAGATTAATATCAGATTTTTCTAATTCCTCAACTGTCGGATTAATAATTAATTTACCCTCAATACGTCCAACCATTACTCCTGCAATTGGACCAGCAAAAGGAATATCAGAAACCATTAAGGCTAATGATGAACCAAGCATTGCTGCCATTTGACTTGAACAGTCAGAATTTGCGCTTAAAACAGTGTTGATTACTTGAACTTCATTACGAAATCCTTCCGCAAAAAGCGGTCTAATTGGACGATCAATTAATCTTGAAGTAAGAGTTTCTAACTCTGTTGGTCGCCCTTCACGTTTGAAAAATCCTCCCGGAATTTTACCAGCAGCATATAACTTTTCTTGATATAAGACTGTTAATGGGAAGAAATCTCCGGTTCCCTTTTTAGTACTAAAAACAGCAGCTGATAAAACAGCTGTATCATTAAACCTTACTAGTACAGCTCCATTTGCCTGTTTGGCTAATTCTCCAACTTCAACAACAAACTTCCTTGCTCCCTGTACATACTCAAATACTTTTTTTTCACTCATTTATTTTTTTTCTCCTTTTATGATTAAAAAGGGCATTATGCCCTTTCCAAATTATTTTCTTAAATTTAATTCTTTAATTAATACTCGATAACGAGCAATGTCTTTGTTTCTTAGGTAATTCAACAAATTACGACGATGGCCAACTTTTTTTAGTAATCCTCTTCCTGAATGATAATCATGAAAATGATCTTTTAAATGCTCATTCAAACGATTGATTTCAAACGTTAAAATCGCAATTTGCACTTCAGTTGAACCTGAGTCGCCTTCTTTTTTACCAAACTTAGCAACAAGTTCGGCTTTTTGTTCTTTTGTAATACATGACATAGTATTGTCCTCCTATAATTTTTTTTACGCCAAGAACCCAGATAAACGTTGGAGAATCATTAATCAGAGTACTAGGACTTATGTATTATAACACACATCAGAAAATAAGTAAATCTTTTTTTATATCTTTCCTAAAACAGTTAATAGTGATTGGCAAGCTAAATATGCACACGGCTGCAAGTTTTCTTCATACTCACTAACTGCACTACCTATCAGGTCAGATATTACCCGTAAACTACCAAACGGAATTTGTAAATGGTAAAAGCTTTGGGCAAAAGCAGTTGATTCCATATCTAACGAAATAACATTTTCATTAGGAAAATGAGTTTCAATCACTTGTTTAATTTCTGCATTATTAGTAAAAAACGCATCTCCTGATAAAACCATACCTTCGTGACTTATGATGCCCTGGCAAACTTTGAGAAAGTTTTCCTCAGGCGTGAAATAAGCAGGACATCCGGGTATTTGCCCGCGAACATACTTGGGAAAATAAGTAGCATCAGCATCATAATAAGCGTACCTATTAAAACTAATAACTTCCCCTATTTTTGTTTTACCAATAATTCCCCCAGCAACACCTATATTGATTACTAAATCAAGATCGGGAAATAAATTAACTAAAGTCGTCGCTAGAACTGCCGCAGCAACTTTACCAACTCCTGAATATGTAAGAATTATTTTTTTATCGCTAAAATCGCCTAGCCAAAAAGTATAGCCATTTTTCTCTATTTTCTCGGGACAATTAATCTCTTTTAATAAATACTCTATCTCAATAGCCATGGCTCCGACAATTGCAACCGTCATAATAAATCTCCTATCAATTTTCTTGTCGTCGCAACATCAGCATTAATTTGCTTTACTAATTCTTCACGACTAGCGAACTTTATTTCTTCGCGAATAAAAACTATAAAATCTACTGATATCCATTTCTGGTAAATATCCGCAGCAAAATCAAGAATATGGACTTCTAACCGTGGTTCAAGCAGATAAGTAACAGTCGGATTGTGGCCAATATTACAGACTCCTAAATATTTTTGTTTGTCAACGGTAACAATTACTCCATAAACACCAATTTTTAGAGATTGGTAAGCCTCAGATAAAATAATATTTGCCGTCCGAAAGCCAAGTTTTTGGCCTATTTTATTGCCTTCAGCCACGACTCCCGAAATATTATACGGTCTCCCTAACATACTGTTAACCTTTTCCAAATTACCAGCTAATAAGCCTTGTCTAATAATA
>DATESD010000185.1:0-2813 GCA_035270985.1 Bacilli bacterium
AAATATTTTAGTGATCATTATCTTGAAGAGCCATATGATTTGTCACGAGTTTTCTTTATTGCCACAGCTAACTATTTGGAAAATATCCCTCTAGCTTTAAGAGATAGAATGGAAATTGTTCAAATGAGTAGTTACACTGAATATGAAAAATTTGAAATTGCTAAGCGTCATTTAATTGACAAGCAATTAGAAGTTCATGGATTAAGTAAAGCTGATTTTGAATTATCTGATGAGGCATTGTGGATGGTAATTCGTGATTATACGAAAGAAGCTGGCGTCCGTGAGGTTGAGCGATATATTGGGACTTTAATAAGAAAAGCAATTAAATCTATTTTATTAGATAAAATTGAAAGAGTAACGATCGACAAAGATAACATTGAAAAATGGTTAGGTAAACCAAAGTATGTTTATAACAAGCTTGATGATATTGATCAAATTGGCGTCGTTACTGGCTTAGCGTATACGCAATATGGTGGCGACACTTTACCAGTTGAGGTTACTTATTACAAAGGTCAAGGGCGTTTGCTACTAACCGGTAAACTCGGTGATGTAATGAAAGAGTCAGCTCAAGCTGCGCTTAGTTATGTAAAAGCTAATGCTACTAAGTTTGGTATTGACACTATTTTATTTGAAGAAAATGATGTTCATGTCCATGTTCCCGAAGGAGCTGTTCCAAAAGATGGCCCATCTGCCGGTGTAACAATCGCGACAGCGATGATTTCAGCGTTCTCCCATCGGTTAGTAAACCATAAGATTGGGATGACTGGTGAGATTACTTTGCGAGGAAGAGTTTTACCGATTGGTGGTTTGCGCGAAAAAGCAATCGCCGCCCATCGTAGTGGCTTAGAAAAAATTCTTATTCCCCAAGAAAATATGCGGGATATTGATGAAATTCCGGAAAGTGTTAGAAAAGATTTAGAAATAGTTTCTGTCTTAATGATTGACGATGTTATTGGTCACGCATTATTATAGAATTTTAAAAAGCAAGAATGATTATCATCTTGCTTTTTTGTTGCTTAAATAAATAAAAATTGCTATAATCATCAAGAGGTATTTTATGCGAAGACATTGGTTTATCAAAATACTTCCCTATGCTGTGCCTTTCTTTTCAATAATTGTTCTGGCAGGGGGATTATATTTTATCTTAAAAGTTTTTAATAATCATCCGGAACGTTTAGTAGGTGATGTCTTATTAATAAGCGGGGCAGTAGCTTTGATTATGACCTTTACTGTTTCCCTAGCGAGTACGCAATTATTTGAGGCGGTTATTTATATAGTGTACCGGATAAGAAAACTACTTAATCCGCGACTGGAAAGATATGATAATCCTGAATCTTTTTTTGATTTTCATAATAGCATTTCTCCAGAAGGGTTCATTCTTACAATACCATCATATGTTATGAGCTTATTGACTTTAGCTGCAGGGCTAATTTATTTGCAATTTTTTGTGGTAATAACAGAAGAACTAACGTTGTTTTTAATTTAAAAAAATGTTTGCATTAGTGTTATAATTATGGTATAATATCTATGTTAGTTTGGTAGACTGACAGCATTTGACCGTTTAATGCCTGAGGCATTTATATAAATAGGAGGATTTATGACAGCTGTAGATATTTTATTGCTTATAGTATCATGCTTATTAATTGCCATTATTGTTTTGCAAGAATCGAAAGAAGATGCATCAATGGCTTTTTCTGGAGAAAAATCAGAATTGTTTGCTAACAAAAAAGAACGCGGAATTGAAGTTTGGATTAATTATCTTATTACTGGACTGTCAACGGCTTTCTTCGTGCTAGCTATTCTGGCTTCATTCTTTATTGAGAGATTCTAATGATATGAAATTATAGGCCTGCTGTTAGGCCTTTTTTTCATTGATAGGAGAAAACATGAGAGAGAAAATATTATTAATAATAAATGAAGAAAGTTATCAACCGCTGACGCTTGAAGAACTAGGGGCAACTTTAGAGCTTGAGGGTGCTGAAGCGCTTGGTTCTTTAAAGGAAGAACTAGATAAGTTAGTCGCTAGTGATGAAATTTTAATGAACAAAAAGAAAACAAGGTATTTGAACTTATCAAGTGCCGGTATTTATAAAGGAGTAATTATAATTAAAAACCCTAATTATGGGTTTATTAAGTCGAGCTATTTCGCTGATGATTTTTATGTATCAAAATATGACTTTTTAAAAGCCATGGATAAAGATGAAGTCTTGTTTTCGGTAATTAAAACCAATGGTTCACAAAAAAGCAATACAGAAGCTAAGGTTTTTAAAATATTAAATAGAAGTTTAAAATATGTCGTTGGTGAACTAAAGGCTAGGAAAGATAAATATTATTTAGAATTAGAAGATTCTTCCATTACCCAAAGAATCGATATTATAAATGTTGGAAAAGCTAAACAAGGTGATATCGTTCGCTCAGTAATTACGAAATATGAGTTAGAGTTTTGTGAAGCCGATGTTTTAGATGTTGTTGGTAATAAAAATGATATCGGTATTGATATCACGCAAATTGCTATTCAAAGAGGGTTAAATTTGCAATTTCCCGATAACGTGCTTTACGCTGCTAGCCATTTAGAAGATGATACTTTTAGTGAGGCTAAGAAAAGACGAGATCTTCGCCATAAGACTATCTTCACAATTGATGGGCTAGACGCCAAAGATTTAGACGATGCGGTTAGCATTGAAGTCCTAAACAATGGCAATTATTTATTAGGTGTTTATATTGCTGATGTTAGTCACTTTGTTAGTGAAGGTTCGGATATTGACAAGGAAGCATATAACCGGGGAACAAGTGTTTATTTAGTGGACCGGGTT
>DATESD010000186.1:0-6168 GCA_035270985.1 Bacilli bacterium
GTATTAACACCAATTATTATTGCTTTTTCCATGATAACAAACCTCTTTTCTATTAATATTATACATTTTACAAGCCGAATAGTCAATCAATATCACTTGATTCAATTTTGGTATTAGAGTATAAAAAAACACAGTTAACTAATTAACTGTGCTTAGTAGTTCCGCATCTTTAATTGCGAAGCTTTGCTTTAAAAGTTTCATCAACGGAATAGCAAAAATAAGGACACAAAGCGCTTCAGAAATAGGGAATGACAACCATACTCCTTCAATGCCAAATGTTTTTCCTAAAATGAAAGCCAGGGGAATAAGGAAGACGGCTTGTCGTAAAACAGACATTAAAAGAGCTTTGGTGCCGTGATTGATAGCTTGAAAGATATTAATCATAATTATTCCAAAGGCTGCTGGGAAGAAGGCAAAACTAATAATCCTTAAGGCGGGAATTCCCAGGTCAATAGTCTGTTGTTCGGGGCCGAGAATATCTAGTAGGTTTTTCGGGAAGATTTGAAATAAAAGAAAGCCAATAGTCATTAATGTTAGTGCGGTAAAAATCAATATTTTCGCACATTGAATGAAGCGCTTTTTGATGTTCGCTCCGTAATTATAAGATAAAATTGGCAAACCACCTTGAGTTAAGCCGAAGATAGGCATAAAGACGAAACTTTGCAGTTTAAAATAGATTATTAAGACCGCGTTAGTAATCTCTTCTGGATTCAACATTTTAAGAATATTATTTAAAACAATATTGGT
Source organism: Bacilli bacterium (assembly GCA_035270985.1). Taxonomy (GTDB): domain Bacteria; phylum Bacillota_I; class Bacilli_A; order ML615J-28; family CAG-698; genus JAAYBG01. The sequence continues at coordinate 748 of DATESD010000186.1, forward strand.
GAAGGCTGCTAGTGAGTTCATTACCATTGGTGGTAGCCCTGCCTTAGTAATTTCAGTTACATATTTTTTCTCAAATTTAAAGTTTTTAAAACTAAAACTGATATCTACTTTTTTGAAAATTATATAAGTAACCGTGAAAATCATTGCTGTAGCTTGGCCAATTATTGTAGCTATGGCAGCGCCTTTGACACCTAAATCAAGTTTAAAGATGAAAATAGGGTCAAGCACAATATTTGTTATGGCTCCAATCAACTGAGCTAGCATAGGAATTAGCATTCTTCCCATGCCCTGCAACATTTTTGTAATCCCCATTTCAATATATAAAAAAATACTAAACATCATTACAATTGATAAATATTGCACGCCATAAGTTTTAGTAGCCTCAATATTTGACATTAAATCTAAAAACAATTTAGGTAAAAAAAAGGAAAAGCCAAAGAACATCAAACCCACAATAATTGCCATTATGATTCCCGTACGAGCGATGTTTGAAGCTTCTTGGGGTTTCTTTTCGCCTAATTTCCGGGATATTAAAATGCTAGAGCCAATGCCAATTCCTAAAGATAAAGCGAGGATTATCATTTGCATTGGAAAGGCATAGCCTAAAGCGGTTATCATAGTATCTTCTCCGACATCGTAACGAGAAATGTACATTGTATCAACAACGTTGTACATTGCTTGGACTAACATTGAAAAAATAGCCGGGAGACTCATCATTGCTAACAATTTCCCGACAGGCATTGTCCTCATTCTTATACTTTTTACATTACTATCCATATTGTTCACCTAGTTTATTATTATAACAAAAAAAGTTTTTTTAGTAAAGAAAAAAGATCTCGTGAGGAGATCTTTATAAACCGCATTTTAATTGGGCATTACAATTTGTACATGTATTACATCCACCAATATCTTCAACAACACCTTGAAGACAAATTGGGCAGATATCACCAATCTCAACACCTATATTTCGATTAGCTTTGATATTAGTCGGATTAAGTTTATCTTTTTCTTTTTCAACTTTATTTTCTTCGACTTCAATACCTAAATCAGAAAGTTCAACTTGTTTTGGAAGATTGTCTTCCTTCGTTAAAGTTAATACTTGCGTATCACGACTACCATCAACATAAACAGTACCACCTTTAGCTTTACCTTTATATAGGCGCATATACAGCTTTTCAACATCTTCAACAGTATAGCCCTTAGGAGCATTAACAGTTTTCGATATCGAAGAATCGACCCATCTTTGAATAATACACTGAACGTCAGCGTGTTCTTCGGCCGATAGTTCCATTGCTGAAACAAAGATATCTGGTAAATGGTCAGCATCATATTCTGGATGAAGGTTAACAAAATTTTCAACAATTGGCGCATTTACTTCCATGAATTTGCCTAAACGACCGCTACGATAGTATTTGAAAGCAAAGTATGGTTCTAAGCCTGTTGAGACACCAACCATTGTTCCGGTAGAACCGGTTGGAGCAATTGTTAGCAAGTGAGAGTTTCTAATTCCATATTTCAAAATGTCTTCTCTGATAGCAGCAGGCATTTTTTTCATATATCCTGTTTCAACAAATTTAGCTCTTGAGCCATATTGATCAAGGAAAGGAAAACTTCCTTTTTCTTTTGCCAATTTAATTGACGCGCTATAAGCATTAGTAGCTACAAACTCAAACAATCTATCAACAAAGCGGTTAGCTTTTTTGCTGCCATAACGAAGATCGCAGTAAATTATTAAATCATGCAACCCCATCACCCCGAGACCGATTCGGCGTTCACCAAGAGCTTGAGTTTTATTCTCTTCTAAGAAGTAAGTTGTTTGGTCAATAACATTATCTTGTAATCTAATCGCAACATTAATAGTTTTCTTTAGTTTATCCCAATCAACATCTTTAGTTTCTAGATTGGCCATATTGGCAAGGTTAATGGCGGCTAAGTTACAAACCGAGTACGGTGCCAGTGGCTGCTCTCCACAAGGATTAGTACAGACAACTTGTTGACCATACGCTTTGGCGTTTGTCATATCGTTGGCATTATCAATAAAGAATATTCCTGGCTCAGCAGAATAAGTAGCACAAATACTAATTAAGTTCCACAGCTCCCGAGCTTTGAAAGTCTTATATATTTTAACGTTATATCCCATTTTCTCCCATAGACGAACATCGCCTATTTCCGCCCATTTTTGATTATAGGCTTCTTTTTGTCCGGGATTATAATTATCAATATCAGGGAATTTTAGTTGATAATCTAAATCATTTTCCACGGCGTACATAAATTCTTTTGTAATCGCAACAGAAATATTAGCTCCCGATAAGAAATCAGGGCTATTAACTTCATATTTTCCACCAATAGAAAGTATTTCCCGCGATCTTTCTAAGGTCGCTTTGCTAACAGTTCCTGGGTGAGTGCTTTCAATATCGATTAGAGTTTCATAAACTTCTATTTCTTCATTACTTAAAGGAATAAACTTTAATTTATTTTTAGCTTCTTTAATGATATCTTCATCAGTTAGATTGTTAATTAAGAATTGTAAAATTCGCGGGTTTTGCATTTTACTAATAATGAATTCAACAATATCAGGATGCCAATCGGCAATCATAATCATTTGGGCCCCGCGCCGAGAACCACCTTGTTCAACTAAGTGAGTTAGTTCGGCTAAGTCATGAAGCCAACTAACAGCCCCACTCGATTTTCCACTAACACCTTTGGCTAGGGAGTTTTTCGGTCGTAATGAGGAACCGTTGGTACCAACACCGCCACCACGCGACATTATTTCCATAACTTGTTGCCGGTGAAGACTAATTCCTCCGCGAGAATCGTGAACAAAAGGCATAACAAAACAGTTGAAGTAAGTAACGGCGCTGTTTGAACCGGCGCCAAACAAAACTCTACCAGCAGGGACTAAATTTAGTTCTGAGAGCTCATGGTAAAAGTCAGCGACGACTTCCATTTTTTCGCCTTTGCCTAAATTATTAGCAACACGGTGAGATATTTGTTCAAAAAACAATTCCATCGGTTTATCAACTTCATTGATATGACGCCTAATAATTCCTTGTTCGCTAAGATCAGCGCACATACCATAGTATTCTTTTTCAATGGCAATGTATAAAAAACCAGAGTCATGATCGATCTCTGTAATGTTACCGATACCTCTAGTGGGGAATTTAGGATCATCTTTAATAACACAAACAACAACATCCCCGATTCCCATTGAAACGTGACTAATGTCTTTTTGGGCGTAACGGTCTAGCAAAACTAGGCGTGATACGCCGGTAAAAGTCATATGCATTTTTTCTTTGTCAACTAAAAACAGGTGGGGGAAAAAGTTTACTATGTCATTATTTAGTTTTCCGATAATTTGTTCACTATAGAAAACCCTATCTACATTATTCATGGCCTAAATCCTTTCTAAAAAAACATTACTTAATTATACTATGAAAAACCGTAAATTAAAAGCATAAAATAAATGAAAAAGTTTCTGACTTTTTTCATTTTCTTATTTGAAAATATTCATGCAAAGCAATGAAAATAAGAAAGTTGATTTAAAATGCAAAATACTATACTATTTTTTGGCTTTTTTTGATATAATAACAATGAGGTAATGATTATGACTAGAGATAATATAGCCAACTTAAAATTGTCATCAATAAACCTACATTTAAAAAGCATTTTTGATTCAGAAGCATACTTAGAACTAGGTAATATTGACTATGAATCTTTAGAAAGAGTGCTTAATTATGAGATGGTTGATATTAGTGATATCGTTTCTTTTAATATCCAAAATATTGGTATTGGAAAGATGGATGTTCAAGACAAAGAGTTGAATAATAAATTACCATATTTATTTTTTAAAAACATTGTTGATAAAGATAAACTAAAACAGTTATTTATCAGTTATGGCATCTTAAAGTATATTAATAGTGATAACAAAGAGACGTTTATGACAATGGTTTTATTACCGGTTGACTTATTCTTTTCTTCAGGAAATATTTATTTCCAATTGATAGGTCAACCACTGGAAAATCCATTACTTTCCTCGACACTAACAGAAATAACTAGAAGTAACGTTCAGTGGGGTAATAGATTAGATAGCGTTTATGCTCTTGATCAATTTTGTATGAGCTTTGCTCGTAATGAAGGCTTTAGTATTAGTTTAGAAAACTATCTAACATACGGCAATGTTAGGAAAAAAGATGTCCTAATTGACTTTTCTAAGTTGGAAATAAATAAAGAAACGGAAGAGGATCTAGCTGATAAATTATACACAGCTAATATCTCTGATTTATACTATTCGTTACCACTTAGCAAAGTTCAAAGAGAAACCTTGATTAATTCTGTTTTAGGGAAAAGCTTTTCTATAATTGGCCGGCTTGGAGTCGGAAAAACTACAGTGCTAAAGGATATAATGATTAATGCTATCAATCAAGAAAAGCGAGTCTTATTTATATCGGATATGCCAAGTACCTTAAGTGATGTCTTAGCAACTATAAAAAGCAAAAATATGGGTAACTATATTGCTGATCTATCGGCCCCATTTGCGAGTTTAATTAATTCTAGTATTGATGTTTCCTTGCGGAGCTATGTCTCGATAAGCGAAATTAAAGCCGATTTGCTCGCTCGGTATCATCAAGTTAAAGAATATGAAATGGCGATGAATGGGCGGATAGCTGATTTTCGCTTTAATGAAATTCTTGACGAATTAATAAAATTCCCGACTTTACCCCAAGAAAAAATTGAGATTGATAAATTAGACGATTTATATAAACACGAATATTTTGAAATAAAAGAAAATATAGAGAAAATTAAAACAGCATTATTGAAAATTGATAATTTCAAAGAAAGTATTTGGAAAGAAATACCAGTTTTAAACAACATTAAATATCCAAATCAGATAATAACATTAATCTACCAAATTGATCGGTGCTTTCGAAGTTTCTTTGAAGAAAAAACCTTCTTGGAAACTAATTTTGGCGTTAATAAAATTGAAAATTATGCAATGCTGAAAAACGTCTTATATTATTTAGAAAACTTAGATATTGCTTTAATTCCCGAAAGTTGGGTCGAAGAAACATTAAAGGTTTTTAAAGAGGCCCAAGCAGAGTATAAAAATTTAAAAAATGAAATTTACAAGCTGCAAGAAATAAAGTATTCAATAAATCACCGATTTACTAATTTAGAAACAATTAGCATTGATGATGAAATTGCGATCATCTTTAAAGATTATTTTAATGAGAGTCAATTAGAAAAAATTGATAGCCTTAATGCTGATCGTAAGAATGTAACAATTAAAATAAACAAAGGGGCAATTCAAAAAGAAATCTACCTTAAAACAAGCGAAAGCATTTTTGATTTTTCAAATTGGGAATTTTGGAAGACGGATGAGGGGCTTAAAGAAATAATTAAGTTTACTAATTATATTAGTAC
>DATESD010000187.1:0-3597 GCA_035270985.1 Bacilli bacterium
CTATTATTAATATTAATAAAGTCGCTTAAATTACTTAAGCCTAAAGAAATATCGCACAAAGCAAATAAAATTAATCCCCAAGCGAAAATAATGTTTTGTTTGAAGTTAATTAATGAAAAAGTTAAATTAATAATAAGATTAACAAAGTAAACAACGGTAATCGTGATCAAGCAATCATAGTTTTCGCGTAACATTAAAAAAGCGAACATCTCGCCAATAACTACTAAACCACTTCTTAAACCGATATCAAACCATAGTGGCAATTTTAAAACCAGCTGCCGAACTCTAATGGCATATAATATCTGAACAATTACAAATGCTCCAACCGAGATTTCTCTGATATTATCTAATAATATTAATCCTGTATCAGCAACTAATGTAAATGCTAACGCTATTAAAACAATTAATGTATCCTTTTTTTGGAAAAAAAGGAATAATAATAATCCAACAAGTAAATTAATAACGATTGAAGTATAATCGATTAAATAGTTTTTACCGCTAACACCAATGAAAACAGAAAAAATATAAGCTGTCAATTGGAGCAATACATAAAAGCTAAGAATTATTGATATTGAAGAATACTTCTTTTTCATTAATTATCACCTTACATGTGTATTATTATAGTCTTAAAATATAATAATTCAAGTTTTTTCTTCAGCAATCATGAAGGCATTAGCAATTGCTTTTGCCAAAAATAAAAAAACTCGAATAGCTCGAGTTTTTCAGTTCGTAGGAAAGCCTATTTTTTATTTGGTCTTGGTAATACAGGTTTCGGTAATGGTCTAAACATAATGACATCCTCCTATAGTTTTTCTATTATTCGTAGCTTAGCACTATGTGCTCGATTATTTCTTTCTAATTCTTCCGGACTCGCAGTGATAACTTTATTATTTATTAAACGATATTCCCGAACTATATCTTTTTCTTTAATTGGTAGGCCTCTGGGGATATTAACTTCTACTTTTTCTCTAAAGTTTGCTTTGCAAATTTTATCTTCCAAGGAGTGAAAACTAATAACGACAATCCTTCCTTGAGGGTTAAGCATTGTCAGAGCATCTTTTAACGATTTATCAAAAACTTCTAATTCATTATTAACAGCAATTCTTAAAGCTTGAAATACTTTCTTTGCTGGATGCCCTCCAGTTCTTCTGGCTGATGCTGAAATTGAACGTTTAATTATTTCAACAAGTTCAAATGTTGTTTCGATGGGCTTCTTTTCCCGTTCAATGATAATTCTTTTCGCAATACTTGGCGCAAAACGCTCTTCGCTATATTCATAAAATATTTTTTTTAGTTCGTTTAGTGAATATCCATTAACAATATCATAAGCCCGCAAGCTTTGATCTTGATTCATTCGCATATCGAGAAAAGCATCATAATTATAACTAAAGCCACGATCTCCAATATCGAATTGAAAAGAGGAAACTCCTAAATCGTAGAGGATTCCATCAACTTTATTAACGCCTAAAACTTCAAGATGTTTCTTAATGTTAAGAAAGTTATCCTCGATAACTGTAAAATTAGGGCAAATACTGGCGAGTCTTTCTTTCCCACGCAGAACAGAATAGTTATCTTGATCAAAACAGTATAAAAATCCTTGAGCAGATAATTTTCGTAAAATTTCGCTAGCATGTCCTGCACCTCCTAAAGTGCAATCAACATAGATACCATTGGGATTGATATTTAGTCCAGCAATTGCTTCATCGAGTAAAACAGGGATATGTTCATTTTGCATAGTGCCTGCCTATATTTTCAGGTTTTCGCTGATTGCATCTAAGTCTTGACTACGACAAGCATCTATAGCTTCCCATTTGTCCTTCGCCCAAATCTCAATTACGTTACCTGCCCCAATGATGATGCATTCTTTGCTGATTTCTGAATATTTAATTAAATCTCCATCTATATTTATTCTACCTTGATTGTCTAATTCTTTTTGATACGCATTTGCTAGGAAATAACGACTAAATAAGCGATTTTCTTTTTGATTGAATGGTAAATCAGTAATCTTTTCAACTAGTTTTTCCCAATCAGAAATCTTATATATTGTAATGCAGTTTTCAATTCCTTTATTAATAATAAGTTCATTACCTAATTGTTTTCTAAATTCCTGGGGTATAACAAGGCGACCTTTTTCATCTAAATTATATCTGTATTGTCCAATAAACATGATGTCTCCACCTTTCCCCACTTAGACCCACATACATTGTATTACATCAAAAACTAAATTGCAAGCCTTTTCTTAAATATTTTTGCAAAAAATAAAAAACACTCTATTCGAGTGTCTTTATTAAATAATTTTTGCAATTATTTTTCCACAACTGTAGCTTTTTTAGCCACTTTTTTTGCTTCTTTTTCTGCTTTTTTCTCAGCACGTTTAGCTTCTTCAGCTTTTTGAACTGCTTTAGCTTTTTCTTCAGGACTTAATTCCTTCTCTTTTACTCTAATTTCCTTAACTAATTTTCCATCGTAATAACCACAAGAACCGCAAACGATATGAGATAATTTCATTTCGCCACAGTTAGGACAAACCATCATTCCTGGTGTTTCCATCTTGAAGTGAGAACGACGAAGACGTTTTCTTGTTTTAGAAGTACGCCTTTGGGGACATATAGCCATGTCTAACTTTCACCTCTTCTACTCTTCTTCTCTGCCTTCGCTTAAAGGCGAGATAACTCTAATTGGTTTTTGTAATAAAATGGTTTCCCAAACCACATCTTTTAAATCAATAGTATTTTTCTCAATTAACCAAACATCTTCATCACCAACAATAACTTTGTCGAAAACTTCAATTGTCTGAACATCAATTAAGAAAGGAACTTCTACAAGCGTTCTGGCACATTCTAAAATAAGCATTCCCTTAACATTTAATTCAAAGTGGAAACGATCATCAATGATATTGTGCCCAACACCAGAAACATGAAACTCTTTTATATCGATTATATCCTCAATATTAGCGATATAATCTTTAAAATCGTAAGTTGTCTCAAAGGTAAAAGACTTTCTATTGTACTTATATAATTGTTGAAGGGACCATTTCATATTCTCTCACCAATAACTTAAATATTATACTATAAAGGTCGAAGTAAGTCAATTATTATTTAGTAAACTTCTTCTCTAGCGCTAGTAAAAAAACTTTAGTATCAATTCCCCAACCAAAACCAGTCATGCTACCATCTGTAGCAATAACACGGTGACAAGGGATTAGCAAAGAAATGGGATTATTATGACAGGCGCCTCCGACAGCTCGTGAAGCGCGAGGATTCCCGATTTTAATCGCAATTTCTTGATAAGAAACGGTTTTTCCATAAGGTATTTTTTGTAGTTCACCGAGTACCTTAGCCCGAAAAATAGTTGTCTGGGGATTAAGCGGAACAGTAAAAATCTTTCTTTGACCAAGAAAATATTCCTCGAGTTCATTAATAGTTTGCGATATAACTTCCGTTTTGTTTAGTTTTACATCATTTCTGAACTTCTCGTTTTTTTCAACTTCAATGATATAGCCATTTTCTTCATAAATTGCTATTGGTCCAATGACACTTTTATAGATAAATCCATTTATCATAATGCCTCCTAACAATAAATATATTCCTATTATAC
>DATESD010000188.1:0-7881 GCA_035270985.1 Bacilli bacterium
ACTTAGGTTTAGATGAATACTTAAAAAGGATTAGTCCTTTTTGTAGTCTTAAAATCACGGAAATTAAAGAAGTTAATACGAATGATAGTGCGAAGAACTTAAAGGCGGAAGCCAAAGCAATTTTAAATATTATCAAAAAAGAAGATTATGTTATTGCCTTAGAAATTGCGGGAAACACCTTAGATAGTGAAGGCTTAGCTGAATTAATTAAAAATCATTATTTATATAGCCCCCGCCTCTTAACCTTTGTGATAGGTTCCTCGGCGGGGCTTGATGAGGATGTGAAGAAGCGAAGCGATTATCGTTTATCTTTTTCTGGGATGACTTTTCCCCATCAGTTAATGCGCTTGATTTTCTTAGAACAAATTTATCGGAGTTTATCGATTATAAATAATCAAAAATATCACAAGTAAGGGGAAAATGAGGATGGGATTGTTTACGCTTCATAGTCAGTATCAGCCAACCGGCGATCAACCGGCGGCGATAGCGCGACTAACAGAAAATATTAACAATAATGTTAGGGAACAAACCCTTCTTGGTGCGACTGGAACGGGTAAGACTTTTACAATGGCGAATGTCATTCAAGCAACTGGTAAAAAGACCTTAGTTTTAGCACATAACAAAACCTTAGCTGGGCAACTTTACAGTGAGTTAAAAAGTTTCTTCCCTGATAATCGTGTGGAATACTTTATTTCTTACTATGATTATTATCAACCCGAAGCCTATGTTGCGAGTAAAGACTTATATATTGAAAAGGATTCAAGCATTAACGATGATATTGATCAAATGCGCCATAGCACTGTTAGCTCTTTGCTTAGTGCTGATGATGTTATTGTTGTGGCTAGTGTCTCGTGTATTTATGGACTCGGCGATCCTGATGATTATCAAGAAAATATGTTTACCCTTCGCGAAGGGCAAATAGTCAATCGTGATGAAATATTAGAAAAATTAATTAGTATGCAATACGAACGTAACGACTATGATTTAAAAAGAGGAACTTTTAGAGTCAAAGGCGATACAATCGATATTATCCCGACTTATAAGAAGAATGATGCGATAAGGTTAGAGTTTTTTGATAATGAAATTGAAAAAATTAAGAATGTTGATGTCGTTACCGGGAGAGCTAACAGCGTGATGAGCACCGTTACGATTTTTCCGGCGACACTCTTTGCAATTAGCGAAGATAAGAAAAAAGAAGCGATTTCGCGAATAAGAGCAGAACTAATCGAGCGAATAGAATATTTTAAAAATAAAGGGCTCTTATTAGAAGCCCAAAGAATTGAAAGCCGAACTAATTATGATTTAGAAATGTTAGAAGAAGTCGGCATTTGTAGTGGCGTCGAAAATTATTCTCGCCATATGAGCTTACGCGCCGAAGGCGAAACACCTTACACCTTGATGGATTTTTTCGGCAAGGATTTTTTGTTAGTTGTTGATGAGTCACACGTTACTCTGCCGCAAGTAAGAGGAATGTATAACGGTGACCGCTCGCGAAAGATGAGTCTTGTTGATAACGGCTTTCGTCTACCTTCAGCCCTTGATAACCGGCCTTTAACATTCGCGGAGTTTAATAGTAAAATCAACCAGGTAATCTACCTTAGCGCGACACCAACAGAATATGAGATATTACGGAGTAAAGAAGTAATCGAACAAATAATTCGCCCAACAGGCTTGCTTGACCCCGTGATTGAGGTCCGGCCGACAGCTAATCAAATTGATGATTTAGTTAGGGAAATTAATAAAAGAATTGCGAAGGGTGAGCGCACCCTCGTTGTGACCTTAACGATCAAAATGAGTGAAGACTTGACTAAGTACTTAAAAGAATTAGGACTCAAGGTCACTTACCTTCATTCAGAAGTTAAGTCCCTAGAACGTTTAGAAATAATCAGGGCCTTAAGGCAAGGAGTATATGATGTTTTAGTTGGTATAAATCTCTTGCGAGAAGGTCTAGATCTTCCGGAAGTATCGCTAATTACGATTTTAGATGCTGACAAAGAAGGATTTCTCCGAAGTTCAACATCGTTAATCCAAACGATTGGCCGGGCGGCGCGGAACGTTAGCGGGAAAGTTATTATGTATGCTGATAAAATGACGGAGTCGATGAACAAAGCGATTAGTGAAACTTATCGTCGCCGGGAAATTCAAAACACGCATAATATAAATAATAATATTATCCCGAAAACAATTTTCAAAGAAATTGCTTCAAGTATCATCTTCACAAAAGATTATACTGAAGAAGGTTTCGTTGTTGATCTAGATAAACTAGAAAACATGAATAATTTTGAAAAAAAGAAATTAATTAAGAAATTAGAAATAGAAATGAAAGAGGCAGCGAAGAATCTCGACTTTGAACAAGCAATGTCGCTTCGCGATATTGTTTTCGAATTAAAAGCTAGCCTTTAGGTGGGATATGAATAAAACTAAACAAAGAGTCTTAGTCGGATTAAGCGGCGGAGTTGACTCCGCAGTCAGTATCATTAAACTGCAAGAACAAGGATATATAGTTGAGGCAATGTTTATGCGCAACTGGGATTCTTCGCTTAATAACGATATCTTAGGCAATCCTCATACTTTAGATGCTGTTTGCCCCCAAGAGGTCGATTATATTGATGCTGTTAAGACAGCGGAAAAACTAGGAGTTAAACTTCATCGTGTTGATTTTGTTGATGAATACTGGCAAAAAGTATTTTCCTATTTTTTAGAAGAATATAAAGCGAACAGAACTCCGAACCCTGATATTTTATGTAATAAAGAAATTAAATTTAAGGCGTTTCTGGATAAAGCCTTGGAAATGGGCTTTGATTATATTGCGATGGGGCATTATGCAAGGTGCAACCATTACCCGGAAGTCGAACTATTACGGGGATTTGACCGCAACAAAGACCAAAGTTATTTTCTGTGCCAACTAACAAAAGCGCAAATAGCAAAAACCATATTTCCAATTGGAGCCATGACTAAACCAGAAGTTAGAGCCCTAGCCAAAAAATATGACTTAGGCATTGCTAGTAAAAAAGACTCGACCGGAGTTTGTTTTATTGGTGAGCGAAACTTTAAACAGTTTCTCGAAAACTATTTACCGGCGAAACCGGGGAATATGGAAACTTTATCGGGAGAAGTTGTTGGCCAGCATGACGGAATAATGTATTATACGATTGGTCAAAGAAAAGGCTTATGTTTAGGCGGAGCTGGCGAAGCGTGGTTTGTTCTCGGGAAAGACCCAGAACGGAATGTCTTACTTGTTGGACGGGGAGAAAATCAAGACTACTTATTTTCTAATCGCGCCTTGGTTAGTAAAATTAATTGGCTTGGCCCCGATATTGTTGGCGAGTTAAACTGTACAGCAAAGTTCCGCTATCGCGGAGTTGATAATAAAGTTACGGTTAAGAAAATAGATGCTGATCATTTAGAAGTCATCTATTTAGAAACGGCTAAAGCCGTTACTCCTGGTCAAGCAGCAGTTTTTTATGATGGTGAACGCTTATTAGGTGGGGGAACTATCGATGAAGTGTTTATGAATCAAGAAAAAAGAAGATATTAGAGGAAAGTTATGTTAGAAAGCATTTATGGCAGCGTCAATAAAATAACATATTTTAATGAAGAGAACGGTTATGGGATAATTAGGATAAAACTTAACTATCAAGATAACAAGATTGCGAAATACCGCGCCAAATTATTTTCTAATCTTCTGACCGTTACTTGTAATTTTGACCGGATACCCTTGCTTAATGAAGAATATGATTTTGTTGGCGAATTTGTGACGACAAGTTATGGCGTTCAGTTTAAAGCAAAAGAATTTTCTCGTCGTGGTGAAGATACTTTGGAAGGAGTTATCACTTATTTGTCAAGCGACTTTTTTCCGGAAATTGGTAAAATAACCGCGACTAAAGTTTTTGAGACCTTAGGCAGCGATTGCCTTGAACAAATTGAAGCTGACAAAAATGTTTTAAATAAAGTTAAGGGAATAAAAGCCAAGCAAAAAGAGACAATTTATAATTCTTTAGTTGAAAATAGAAATAAGAAAAAGCTGACCCTGGGCTTATTAAACCTCGGAATAACAATGCAAATGAGTTTAAAACTCATAAATCTCTTAGGCGATAATGTTTTAAACATTATTAAAGAAAACCCTTATCGTTTAATTGATTTAGTTGATGGTTATGGCTTTTTGAAATGTGATAAAATAGCTCTAGAATATGGTTTTAAGAAAGATGATATTATCCGAATTAATGCTTTAATAAGATATTTGATTAAAGCGACAACTTATAGTAATGGCGATACTTATGTTGAGTATGATGAACTTTTTGAAAAATGCCGGGCGGAATTAAATAAAGAAGAAGATGTTCTCACGGCAGAGAAGTTTGGGGAAGCGTTATTAACCCTAAAGACAGAGAAAAAAATCTATATTGATGAAGAAAAGAATATTTTTGACGCTAGCGTTTATCACGCCGAAGGATTGCTAGCCCGGAAAGTTGTTGACTTATTACAAGAAGAGTTCGATTATGGCTATGACGTCAAAAATATAGATGCCGTTTTACAAAAGACGACCCAGAAGTTAACAATAACTTATGGAGAAAGACAACTCCAAGCCATTAAAAGCGCTTTAAGCGAAAACTTAATGATTGTTACTGGTGGGCCTGGTACCGGAAAGTCAACAATCATCAAAGGAATTATTGAAGCTTATGTTGGTCTTTTTACTGATGCGACGATTCGCGATCAAATAGCGCTGCTTGCACCAACTGGTAGAGCGGCTAAACGCTTAAAAGAAGTGACTAAACACGAAACTGCCCAAACTATTCACCGTTTTTTAGGTTATGAAGGCCATGGTATTTTTCGCCATAGTCCGGATAAGCCGATTAGTGCGAAATTAGTAATTATTGATGAAGTGTCAATGGTCGATGTTATGTTAATGGCGCGGCTTCTATCTTGTCTTTTACCAGGAACAAAGGTTGTTATGGTGGGGGATGTTGATCAATTACCGTCAGTGGGACCGGGCGAGGTCTTACAAAACCTAATTGCTTCGAAAGAAGTTACAACGATCATCTTAAATAAAATTCATCGTCAAGCGGAAGACTCAACAATCATTAACTTTGCTTATGCGATAAATAATGGTATTTTACCGGAAACAACTTTTGAGAAACAACATGACCGAAATTTTATCCCGCTTAATGATGAGGCAATTGTTGAAAACACGATTAAAGTCGTCGAGCAAGCAGTCGCAAAAGGGATGGATTTAATTCATGACATTCAAGTGTTAATTCCGATGTACCGTGGTGAGTTAGGGATCAATGCTTTAAACGAAAGAATGCAAGAAAAGTTTAATCCTTTTCAAGATATAGAAATAAAACATTTAACGCGTAAATTTAGGATTAATGATAAAGTATTACAATTAGTTAATCGTAGTGAAAAACAAGTGATGAATGGTGATGTGGGCATGGTTTATGCCTTTGATTATGAAGGGAAATCAATTGTTGGCTTATCAGTAATGTTTGATATTGGTCTTGTTAAGTATAAAAAAGCCGAGTTAGAAGATCTAACTCATGCTTATGCGATTTCAATTCATAAATCGCAAGGAAGCGAATTTGATTTAGTCGTCATTCCGTTTACGCTTAAATATTATATTATGTTGAAGCGAAAACTAATTTACACCGCTGTAACGCGGGCAAAAAAGTTTTTAATCATGGTTGGAAATGTTGAGGCGTTAAAACGGGGAATTCAAGGAATTGAAAATCATCGTAAAACGAAACTTATCACTAAAATTAAAGCAATATTTGCTGGAGCAACCCTCGGAGATATTGATATTAGTGATGATATCATCGAAGATGATAATATTTCACCATATGATTTTATGTAACTGATGATTTTATAAAAAAATAAAACACGAAAGGAAAAAACAAAAGTAGTGGAAAAAGTTATTGAAGTAAAAGGCCTTCATAAGTCTTACGGAAAAATCCATGCCGTTAAAGGAATCGATTTTTATGTTGAGAAGGGCAAATTGTTTGCCTTCCTTGGTCCTAATGGGGCTGGTAAATCAACAACTATCGATATTATCTGCACGTTTCTGAAGCATGATGAAGGGGAAATTTTGGTTTATGGGCACAAATTAGGGGAGAATGATGATGAAATACGGGCAATAATTGGCGCAGTATTTCAAGATGGACTTTTAGATGGATTCCTAACAATCGAACAGAATCTAAAAACAAGAGGTGGTTTTTACGGGTTAAAAGGCGCGGCCTTAAAAGAAGCTATTGACAACGTAGTTGAGATTACCGAGATTAAAGATTTATTGAAGAGACAATACAATACTTTATCTGGTGGTCAACGCCGTCGTTGTGATATTGCTCGAGCTTTAATTAATACGCCGAAAATATTGTTTTTAGATGAGCCAACGACAGGGCTTGATCCCCAAACCCGAAAAATGATTTGGGAAACAATAACTAATTTACAAAAGCGAACAGAGATGACTATTTTTCTCACAACTCATTACATGGAAGAAGCTGCTAATGCTGACTATGTAATTGTTATTGATGACGGCTTAATTGCGGCTCGGGGAACTCCAGCGGAATTAAAAGAAAATTATTCGTCAGATAAATTGATTATTACTAGTAAGAATATTGAAAAAATCGAAACAATTTTTATTACTGATGAGATTGAATACGAAAAAATCGCTAATCAAATCATTGTGAGAATTGGTAGTACCCTGGAATCATTAGCGATTATTGATAAATGTCGCAAAGACATCTTAGGATTTGAAGTAATTAGAGGAACAATGGATGATGCTTTCATTGGTATCACGGGAAAGGAGATTAGAGAATGATTTCTTTTGCAAAACGTAATTTATTAGTGTTTTTTAAAGATAAAGCTTCTGTTTTCTTTTCTTTATTGGCGGTCTTTATCATTATTGGTTTATACGTTTTATTCTTTGGCGATGCTTGGACTGGTGGCGACACACTAGGCAGTATAGATGGCGCGAGATTTGTTATGGATAGTTGGGTAACAGCTGGATTAGTCGCTGTTGCTTCAGTAACAACAACAATGGGAGCTTTTGGAATCATGGTTGACGATAAAACGAAAAAGATTAACAAAGATTTCGTTTCTTCACCATTAAAGAGAAGTAGTATTGCTGGCGGATATATAATTAGTGCTTTTATAATTGGGATGATTATGAGCCTCATAACTTTAGTAGTTATGGAAATCTATGTTGTCGTTAATGGTGGGGCAATAATTGATTTACCAACTTTTGGAAAAGTCTTGGGAATTATGGTATTATCAACATTTGCTAATACTTCGATGATGTTATTTATTGTTTTATTCTTTAATAGTATGAATGCTTTTTCAACAGCGAGCACGCTTGTTGGAACGTTGATTGGTTTTATTGCGGGAATTTATATGCCGATTGGGCAACTGCCTAATGCTGTTCAGTGGGTAGCAAAGGCTTTTCCGATATCGCATTCAGCATCATTGTTTAGACAAGTGTTTATGGAAGCCCCAATGGCTACGGCCTTTGCGGGGGCGCCAGTTGAATTTATCGACGGGTTTAAAGAAGAACTCGGTGTCATTTTTAAAATGGGCGATCAACAAATAACGGTTCTAGGAAGTATTATCTTTCTTGCTGTTACTGGAGTTGTCTTCTTCTTGTTATCGTTAGTTAAGTTGTCAGCAAAGAAAAAATAAATTTTTAAAGAAAAACAAAATAAAAGCCAAGCATCTCAGTTTTAAACTGATAAGCTTGACTTTTTTTATTTACATTAAGATTTATTTTTTATTTCAAATCAGCGATATTAATAACTTCTTTCGGCATAAATCTGTTTTTTCCCGTAATCCAACAATCAAAGATAAGGAGAGTTTGGGGAAGAACAAAGAGAACAAGGATAATAGCTGATAATG
>DATESD010000189.1:0-19345 GCA_035270985.1 Bacilli bacterium
ACTTTTCCTTTGTAACTTTCCAAGGTGATGTCATTTTCATTTTTGTCTTTAACAATTATATTATAAATACTCATAAGTAATCCTCCTTAATACATTATAATTTTACTTTAGCGATGGAGATTTGTCAAATAATATGCGATAAGATTTTTTTATTAAAGAGGTCTTTATTTATTTTTAAAAAAATGGTAAAATATTAGAGCCATATATGCTGGAGTAACTCAGTTGGTAGAGTAGCGCACTCGTAATGCGCAAGTCGTGAGTTCGAGTCTCGCCTTCAGCACCACTTAAAATTAAATGCTTTGATACAATAGAACACTTCGCGTTCATTGATATCAATTTTTTTTATGTAAATAATGAAGGACTTCCGTTATATATATCATAATATTGGGGGAAGGTAAGCTAAACGAATAATATTATATGGTTTTAAAACAGTAATAGGACAAAGAACTTTAGTGCAAATAAGGCAAAGAAAACAAAAAAATATTTAATCAATTCTTGCGGTTATAACCTTCGGTTGTATATAGTTATAGCAACTTATTTACTTTAAAAATAAACACAGTTATTATCATTTCCCTTGACAAAGTCACGTTAAAGGACTAACATATAAGTAACATGAATATTTATTCATGTTTGAATTATATAGAAGAAAGAAGGAATTAAAATGGTCGGTAAAACGATTAAGGAACTTAACATCGGGGATTCAGCTTTTTATGAAAAGACAATCACTGATGCTGATGTTATTTCATTTGCAAATGTAACAGGAGATCATAATCCTGTACATATTGATGAAGCTTATGCAGAGAAATCTATTTTTAAGCATCGGATTTGTCATGGAGGACTTGTGTCGGCTCTATTTTCAACAGTTTTAGGAACAACACTTCCAGGCCATGGGACGATTTATTTAGGGCAAAACTCTAAGTTCATCAAACCAGTTTATTTAAATGATACAATTAAAGCAACGGTTGAAGTCGTTGAAATTATAGAAAGTAAAAATCGCGTTATTTTAAAAACAACGGCAACTAATCAAAATGGTGATGTTGTTGTTGTCGGTGAAGCGACCGTGATGCCTCCACTATGAAATACAATTTATTAAATGAAATGGTTGCTGATTTTAGCGAAAAAATCGTTAAACCTTTAGCGAGAATTATTGATGAAGAAGAAAGATTTCCCAGTGAAACTGTTGAAAAATTAGGGAAATATGGTCTTCTTGGCCTACCCTTCCCAACTATTTATGGTGGAGTTGGGGCAGACACGAAAGCTTATGTTGATACTGTTAGAACAATTTCAAAATATTGTGCAACAACTGGTGTAATTATTTCTGCTCATACATCTTTATGCAGTTCACCAATTTTTGTATATGGAACTGAAGAGCAAAAGCAAAAATATTTAATCAAACTTAACAAAGGTGAATATTTAGGTGCTTTTGGTTTGACTGAACCTAACGCCGGAACAGATGCTTCTAAGCAACAAACAAAAGCCGTTGATTTTGGGGATTACTATGAAATTACTGGAAGTAAAATTTTTATTACCAATGCTGGTTATGCAGATATTTATATTATTTTTGCGATGACACAACCAGAATTGGGCCTTAAAGGCATTTCTGCTTTTATCGTTGAAAAAGACCTTCCTGGCTTTACTGTTGGCCCTAAAGAAAAGAAGATGGGGATTAGAGGATCATCAACTTGCGAGTTAATATTTCAAAAAGTAAAGGTTCCTAAAGAAAATCTCCTAGGCAAAGAAGGCCAAGGCTTTAAGATTGCCATGCAAACTTTAGATGGCGGACGAATTGGAATTGCTGCTCAAGCCTTAGGAATTGCCGAAGGTGCTTTTGAAATAGCGGTAAACTATGTGAAGACGAGAACACAATTTGATCGACCAATTTCGCAATTCCAAAATACACAATTTGTGATTGCGGATTTAAAAACAAGCATTGAAGCTGCTAGAGGACTTTTATATAAGGCAGTGAGTGATAAAGATTCAGATCTAGAATATACATTATCGGCCGCAATGGCTAAACTATATTGTTCAAGAGTTGCTGTTGAAGTTTCTGACGCAGCTATCCAATTAATGGGTGGTTACGGTTATATTAGAGATTATGAAAT
The DNA here is from genome assembly GCA_035270985.1 of Bacilli bacterium. Classification (GTDB taxonomy): domain Bacteria; phylum Bacillota_I; class Bacilli_A; order ML615J-28; family CAG-698; genus JAAYBG01. The sequence continues at coordinate 2,103 of DATESD010000189.1, forward strand.
TGAGCGTTATTTAAGAGACGCTAAAATTACGGAAATTTATGAAGGAACATCTGAAGTCCAACGGATGGTTATCGCGGGAAAGGTGTTAAGATAATGAATATTATAGTTTTAGCTAAACAAGTTCCTGACACAACCGAAATTAAAATTGATAAAGTTACAAACACTTTAATTCGAACTGGTGTAAAAAATATTATTAATCCTGATGATCTTGCCGGTCTTGAAGAAGCGTTAAAGTTAAAAGCCCTATATGGTGGCACGGTAACAACAGTTACAATGGGGCCAATCCATGCAAAAGAGATGATTTCATCACTTTATGCGCGCGGTGTTGATAATGCTTATTTGCTATCTGATCGAAAATTTGCTGGATCTGATACATGGGCAACCTCAAAAATTCTTTCAACGTTCATTAAAACATTAGAATATGATTTGATTATTTCTGGATATCAAGCAATCGATGGTGATACTGCCCAAGTAGGCCCCCAAATTGCTGAATTTCTCGATATTCCCCAAATCACTCATATTGATAAAATAATTGAATTTAAAGATAAAAAGCTAACCGTAGAAAAAGCTTTCGAACATGAAACTTATGTCTTAAGATCAACCCTACCTTTATTAATATCAACGATTAGAACGATGAATGAACCAAGATTTATGAATGCTTTTGATATTTGGAAAACGGAAGATAAAGAAATAAACATCATTACTTTTGCTGATCTAGATTTAGATGAAAAACATATTGGCCTAAATGGCTCGCCGACACGGGTTAAAAAGACATATACAAAACCAGTCATGCAGAAATCTCCGAAAGAAGTTTTAGAGCCAGCTGAAGCAGCTAAGAAAATAGCAAGGCTCATCTATCCATATATGGAGGTGTCAAAATGAAATCATGTGCCGTTTTTATTGAAAAGAGAAACGATAAAATTTGTTCCGTTGGTCTAGAATTATTATCGGAATCAAAACGATTATTAAAAGACAGCAAAGAAAAAATTGTTGCTATCTATCTAACGAAAACTAAAAAAGAAGAAGAAATAAAAGCATTAAGTGATTGTGGAGCTGATCAAATAATTGTTTTTGAACATCCGTTTTTTGCAGGTTATGACACACTCTACTATACAAAAGCAATGGAATTAATCATAAAAGCTTATGATTTTGATTGTCTTTTACTGGGTTCAACCTTAGTTGGCCGTGACCTAGGACCAAGATTATCAGCAAGAATTCATACTGGACTTACTGCGGATGCAACTATCTTAAATTTTGAATCAGATGAAGAAAAACTAAATCTCTTGGCAACAAGACCAGCTCTTGGTGGTAATTTGTTTGCAACAATTATTTGTCCGGATACAAAACCACAAATGGCGACAGTTAGACCGGGTGTCTTTAGTATTGAAACATTTGCTAACAAAAATGTTGAAGTAATTGATTTTAAAGCAAAATTAGATGTCAAATCAAGCATCGAAATCCTTTCTAAAAAAGAAAATTCTGAAAAGCATGTTGATCTTACTAAAGCTAAACTTATTATATCAGGTGGCCGCGGGGTGGCAACGATGTTTAAAACATTAAAAGAAATAGCCCTACTGACAGGCGGCGAAGTTGCTGCTTCTAGAGCAGTAGTTGATCAAAATATTGAGCCTAAGGACCGCCTTGTCGGTCAAACTGGTTCAACAGTTAGACCAAGTGTTTATGTTGCCTCTGGTATAAGTGGCGCTATTCAACATATGAGTGGGATGGATAAATCAGAAATGATTATTGCCATCAACACAGATCCTAATGCGCTCATTTTTAATGTCGCTGACGTATCGATTATAGCGGATGCAAACAAGGTTCTACCTTTATTAAAAGAAGAATTAGAACGGATTAAATATCATATGTAAAACTTAAGAAGACGGCAAAAGCCGTCTTTTTTGTAATCTTTTTGTTTTTTTAAAGAAAGGTAGTTACATTTAAATAAATATAAAATATTGCTATATATCGTTAAAACCATTATAATATAAATAGATTCAACTTTGATGTTAGTAATGTAAAAGGACTAACTAATAGTGCTACTAAAGGGTTTATAGTAACAAGAAAACATTATAAGATTATAAAGATTATGAAAAGGAGCAATGTATGAAACAAAAAACAATAGCAGAAAGAAGTTTAGAACTTCACTATCAAAAAAAAGGAAAAATAGAAATCCAACCGACGGTCTTGGTATCGAGTCGTGAAGATTTGTCTTTAGCTTATACTCCGGGAGTTGCGACTCCTTGTTTAGAGATCCAAAAAGATATTGATAAATCATATGATTTAACACGAAGATGGAATATGTGTTTAGTCGTAACGGATGGGACAGCGGTTCTAGGGTTAGGCGATATTGGTCCGGAAGCGGCAATGCCAGTTATGGAAGGGAAAGCAGTCTTATTCAAGGCTTTTGGTGGGGTCGATGCTTTTCCGCTATGCATAAAAAGTAAAGATGTTGATGAGATTGTGCGGACTATTTATTTAATTTCTGGTAGTTTTGGGGGAGTTAATTTAGAAGATATTTCCGCTCCTCGTTGTTTTGCTATCGAAAAGAAATTACAAGCACTTTGTGATATTCCGATATTTCATGATGATCAACACGGGACGGCAATCGTTACTTTAGCGGGTTTAATCAACGCCTTAAAGGTCGCTAACAAGAAAAAAGAGGAAGTAAAAGTAATAATAAATGGGGCTGGAGCTGCGGGGACAGCGATTGTAAAACTTTTGTTAAGTGCTGGTTTTTGTAATATAATAGTATGTGATAGAACGGGTGCCATTTATCAAGGGCGAAAAGATGGCATGAATGCTAGTAAAGAAGAAGTTGCTGAAATCACTAATCTTAATATGGAGCAAGGGCTTTTAAAGGATGTTCTAAGAGGAGCAGATGTTTTTATTGGTGTTTCTTCGGCGAATGTGTTAACTTCAGAAATGGTGAAAACAATGGCTCCAAGGGCAATTGTTTTTGCTTGTGCGAACCCAAATCCGGAAATTATGCCAGAAGACGCTTGTGCTGGAGGCGCATTAGTAATAGCGACAGGACGTAGCGACTATCCCAATCAAATCAATAATGTTTTAGCTTTTCCTGGAGTTTTTAGAGGCACCTTTGATGTTAGAGCAAAGGTAATAAATGAAGAAATGAAACTAGCTGCGGCTTATGCCTTAGCGAATTTGATCCCTGATAAAGAATTAAATCCCAATAATATTATTCCAGCAGCGTTCGATGGAAGAATTTGTCAAACGGTCGCAGAAGCAGTTGCTGAGGCGGCAGTCGCAACAAAGGTTAATAGAATAACTAAATTATAGATTTCTTCTAATGAAGCATTTGTAACAATTTTACTAGATGATAATTTCCTTAATCGTTAATATTGCTTGGAAAATATATCAATATTCTCCACACTTTTATTAGTAGATTTAGCGTTTCAATCTTCTTTTTAGACTGCCATAATTTTGGCTTACTAAGGTGTTATCAATAAGTTAGGTTCGAACAAATCGTCAAAAATACAAACAAAAACCAGTAGAAAAAAACTGAAAAATAAATTGCATAATTTGTTAAATTAGTATATAATTTATTCATTATATAGGATAGGAAATGAGGTAGAGGCTTGGCAAAATTAGATCAAAGTAAAACACCGTATTTGGAAGCGTTAAAAAAATATATGGAAGAAGGTATTTCACCTTTTGATGTTCCAGGGCACCACATGGGCAATGTTGAAAACGACTTTAGCCGTTGTGTGGGAATTAAGATATATCAAGCCGATGTCAACGCACCTCGAGGACTTGACAACCTTAATCGCCCAGTTGGCGTTATTAAAGAAGCAGAGGCATTAATGGCTGATGCTTTTGGAGCTGATCAAGCTTTCTTCTTACTTAATGGAACAAGCAGTGGCATCATCACGATGCTTATGGCAAATTTGAAAGCTAATGACCGCATTATTCTTCCCCGTAATTGCCATAAATCAATTATAAACGGATTAATTTTGAGTGGAGCGATGCCGATTTTTGTTATGCCAGAATTAGACTCTGATTTAGAAATAGCCAATCAACCAACATTTGAAGATTATCGTCGTATGATAAAAAAACATCCGAGTGCTAAAGCGGTTTTTGTTATTAATCCGACTTATTTTGGCGCTGTTGGAGATTTAGAAAAAATTGTGAAACTGGCTCATGACAATTCAATGTTGTGTTTAGTCGATGAAGCTCATGGAGCACATTTTGGCTTTTCTGAGAATTCACCATTAAGCGCGATGGAATGTGGTGCTGATATGAGTGCGGTAAGCCTTCATAAGATGGGTGGCTCCTTGACGCAATCATCGATTTTATTGCGTAAAGGGGAGAGAGTATCAGATTATGAAATTCGCAAAACACTAAATGCTATTAGTTCAACAAGTCCTTCTTCAATTTTAATTGCGAGCCTTGATGCTGCGCGAAAATTTATGTTTTACGAAGGAAAAGAAAAGGTTGATCAGGCTATCGCTTTTGCCAAGCAAACTCGTGAAAGGATTAATAAGATCCCCGGCTTTAAAGCCCGAGGTAAAGACCATTTTCAAAGCATGGGTTGCTTTGATTATGATCAAACAAAGTTGGTTATTGAGCTAGACATGATTAAACTGACAGGTTTTGAATTATATAATTTATTAAAAGATAAATACCATATTCAAATGGAACTAGCCGAAACATATGCTGTTCTGGGAATAATTGGTATCGGAACAAAGAAAAAACATCTTGATAACCTAGTTAAGGCCTTAAAGGAAATCTCCCTAGAATATTTTGTTGGGGCGATGAGATATCCTCGCCATCATTTTAATTTAGAATTCCCGCTGGCCCTTTTGCGACCGCGAACGGCCTATCATGCGGCAGCGATGCGAGTTAAATTGGCGGATGCTATTGATGAAATTTCAAAAGAATCAATTATGGTTTACCCTCCTGGTATTCCTCTAGTTGTTCCGGGGGAAGTGTTTACGGAAGAGTTAGTTCGCCGTATCGAATACTACAAAGGCACAGGGTCAACAATTTTAAGCGATTATGATGATGGTACCGTTTCGGTAATTGACCAAAAATCATGGATAAATTATTCGCGATATCATCGCAAGTTGGAAGGATATTATTCGCGCGTATTAACAACGCCAAAAGAAGATGAGTTTATTGTTCCTTTTGAAGGGCGTAAGCATTTAGCTACCTTAATGTTGCTGCCGTATCGTAAAGATACATGGCGCAATGCTGGTACTCTTGCTAGAAAAAATTTAAAAGAAGTTATCGAAGCAATTGCTAAGTATGAACCTGTATATTTAGGAATTGATCCAACAATATATGCAAAAGTGGCAAAACAGTTTCGGATTAATAATGTTAGAATATTGAAAATTGAATACAATGACGCTTGGGCGCGAGATAATATGCCGATTTTCGTAGTTAACGAAAAAGAAATTCGCGGTATTGATTTCGGCTTTAATGCTTGGGGTGGAAGTGTTGATGGTCTATATACTAATTGGGATTTTGATGATGCTCTTGCAAAGAAGGTTTGTGAGAAACTAGGATTTTCTTATTATTTAAATAAGGGGTTTATCCTTGAAGGTGGTAGTGTCCACTTTGATGGTGAGGGAACTTGCCTTACGACAGAGGCTTGCCTTTTGAGTGAAGGCCGTAATCCGACCCTAACTAAAGAAGAAATTGAGAATATCTTAAAAGAAAACTTAAACGTTGAAAAGGTTGTTTGGCTAAAGAATGGTATTTATTTAGATGAAACTAACGAGCATATTGATAATATGGCATGCTTTTTGGCTCCTGGTAAAATTGCTCTTTCATGGTGTAGTGATCCTGAGGATCCACAATATCAAATGTGCGTTGATGCTTATAACACTTTAAGTGAAACAACAGATTCAAAAGGACGTAAGTTTGAAATTGTTAAAATACCACTACCAAAACCTTTATATATGACCGAAGCAGAAGCAAAAGGCATTGACAACAGTGACCATACTAGTAAAGAACGCTTAGTTAATGCACGTCTCTCAGCTAGTTACGTTAATTTTTATCAATCAGATGCTTATGTTGTTTTGCCAGCTTACGGAGTTCCTGAAGATGAAATTGCTTATAATATTATCAAACAAAATTATCCCGAAAAAGAAATTATTCAAATCAACACGCGAGAGATATTGTTAGGCGGCGGAAATATCCACTGCATGACTATGCAAATACCAACTAAATTGTAAAGGAGATAAGCTTGTGAAAATAAAAATAGCGGCAACGCAGTTAAAACTTTCTTGGAACATTAAAGATAATATTTCTAAAGCCAAAAAAATGGTTGAAGAATGCGCTAAAAAAGGTGCTAATATTATCTTGTTACCAGAACTTTTCAAGACACCATATTTTTGCCAAACAGAAAGTTATGATTATTTTTCTTTAGCTGAAGAAGTAGAGTCATCACTGTTGATAAAAGAGTTTCAAAAAATAGCTAAGGAAAACAATGTTGTCCTACCGCTTAGTTTTTTCGAAAAAGCAGGTAACAACTATTTCAATTCGCTAGTTATGATTGATGCTGATGGTTCTAATTTGGGCCTTTACCGGAAAGTACACATTCCGACAGGAACATGTTATGAAGAGAAGTTTTATTTTTCTCCTGGTGATACTGGATTTAAAGTTTATAACACTAAATTTGGCAAAATTGGTATAGGTATATGCTGGGACCAATGGTTTCCGGAAGTTGCAAGAATATTGACTTTAAGAGGAGCAGATATTTTGCTTTTCCCAACAGCAATTGGCAGTGAACCAGTATTGCCTCAAGATAGTATGTTACATTGGCAAAATGTTATGCGAGGACACGCTGCTGCAAATATAATTCCTGTTGTTGCATCTAACCGCGTCGGCGAAGAAAAACAAGATAACTCATCGATGACCTTTTATGGATCTTCGTTTATAAGTGGTCCTGATGGCGAAATTGTTAGTTCTTTAAACCGTGTTGAAGAAGGGAACTTAGTTGCGGAATTCGATTTAGATAAGATTTCTGAGAGCCGCCGTTTTTGGGGAGTTTTCCGCGATCGTCGCCCAGAAATGTATAAAACACTTATGTGTTTAGATGGTAAAGAATAGTGATAGACTTAAGAACATCGTCAAAAAACGATGTTTTTTTATTCCTTGGAAAAGCAAGAAAGACATAGTATAATTTACTTGGTGAATGCAGATGAGAGAAAACAAAAAAACTAAAGTTGGGATAGTTGGATTATGTGGTCAATCTATTTTTTTGCGTGTTGACCATTTTCACCAACCAGAAGAAACGATTCATGCCACCGAAATTTATGAAGAAGTTGGCGGTAAAGGTTATAACCAGGCCGTTGCGATAAAAAAGTTGGGTGGTGAACCTTACTTTATCGGTGCTGTTGGGAAAGATTTATATGGACAATCTTGCTATGATTATTTAGTAGAGCAAAAAATTTCTACTAAGTTAATTGAAAAAGTCGGGAAGACAGCCAAGGCTTTCATTCTCCGGAATAAAAGTGGTAATAATCAAGTAACCGTCTATCCTGGTGTTAGGCTTGATGAGAATGATTTAGACTTTTTCTTTAAAGAAGTTTATAATTATGATTTTTTACTTTTAAATCAAGAAGTGCCAGAAGAAGTTCTTGCCAAAGTTGTTGAATGGGCACTAATTAATAATAAAAAAATTATTTTTAATCCGGCTCCAGTTACTCATTTTTCTCAAGAGTTAATTGCCAAAGTTTGGTTAATGACGCCTAATTGGCACGAAGTAAGAGAAATGTTTTCCCTAAGATCAATAAAAACGATTACGGAATTAATTACTATTCTCCCAAAACTACCAGTTGAAAGGTTGGTTGTTACCCTTGGTAAAGAAGGAGCCTTAGTCTTAGAAAACAAAAAGGTACAGCATTTGCCGGCGCTAGTTGTTAACGCCGTTGACACAACTGGAGCCGGTGATGTTTTTAATGCGGCGCTCGCTGTTGCCCTAGGAGAGGGAATGAGCTTGATAGTGGCAACTAAATTCTCTTTAATCGCCTCAGGATTAAGTGTAACCAAAGAATATGTCATGAATTCAATTCCTAATCGTCAGGAAGTAGAAAAACAACTATAAAGATAAATACTTTACTAAAGCAAAGAATATCATTGAATAATAAAATAAAATATGTTATAATTTGAGATGTGCCAAAATAAGGCATAGAAGGAGCGTCTACTATGATTTATAAAACTATTAAAGATTACAAAGAAGCGAGCAAAGACTTTTTGGAGAATGAAAAACAATTTCATTTAGGCGTAATTCCAACTGAACAATCTAATCCTCTGACAAAAAACATGAGTTATATAATTGCTAAAGATACTGCTGAAGGAATAAAAACTATTTTATCAGCTGATGGCCAAATTGCCCCAGTTACTAAAAATGCTTTCAAAACTCCCGAGTTCAAGCAGTTTGTTGATGATATCTATACTGCTATTGTTGATAAAAAACAAATATTGTTTTCTAGTGTTGGCGCTAGCGGAAGAATGGCACTGCAATTAGATGCTACATGGAGAAAGTTTTGGACGGAGTTAGGTTTAAAATTACCAGTAAGAAGAGCGCAATTTATTGAAATAAGCGAACTTTCTAATAGCTTAATGACTGGTGGAGACCGGGCATTAGTAAGGGCTGTAGAGAATTTTGAAGACTATATGACTTTTGGTCGTGAGCAAGTTGTTGAAGCAGGGGTTGGACCTGGTGATGTTGTTGTTGGTTTATCTGAATGTGGATTATCAGCGAGTATCAATGGTTCTGTATTAGAAGCAATAGAAAGAGGTTGTAAGACTTATTATCTATTCTGTAATCCGGAAGATATTCTAGTTAAGCACCTTGATCGTGTAAGAGTTGTGTTTGAACGAAAAGATATCATAAAAATACCTTTATATGTTGGTAACATGGCAGTTGCGGGCTCAACCCGGATGCAAGTTACAACAGTTGAATTATTAGCTGCTGGTGCCGCAATGGAAGTTGCTAGCTGGCGTTGGTTAAAAGAAAACTTAAGTGAACAAGAAATAGAAGCTATTGGTTCAAAAGCCCTAGAGTTAGGCGAGTATTCTGATGAATTCGAAAAAATATTAGCAATATTAGCATCTGGTGATGCATTAAAAGGCTTAGCTGCTGCGGTTGATTTAGAAACAGAAACATATAACAATAAAGGCTTAGTAACATATGTTAGTCCAGAGTATTTTATTGATATTATGACTGATACGACTGAACGTCAACCAACGTTTACGATCCCGCCATTTAAAAAATTTAATGATCATAAGAGTCAAGTCAGTTGGGCTTACATTAAGAACCCACTATATCCTAATGAAGTAGCTTGGCAACATGTTTTCCGTCGTCCTATTAAAGGATTAGATTGGAGTATTGCGGACTACGTTAGACTAAAAGCAGCTCAAGATATTATTAATAATCCGCCAAAAGTTGGGACAACAGAAGTAACAGATTACGGAATCGGTAATGAAGATGATGCATCAAGATATTCACGTTCACCTTCAAGATTGATTTGTATTGATGTTAATGGCTCAGCCGATCCAAAATCAGTTGCATGGTTCCAAAAAAACGCACCGAAATTTACTGAAGGTGTGGCAATTAGATTGGGTCATATTGGAAAAAATAAAATAGCTGACCATGAAATTCATATTCCTGCGGAACTACCTAACACGCTAATGGATTTGTTACCTCATTTAATGGTTAAATTAACATTTAATTTATTAAGTACGGCAACGATGGCCAAGATGGGCCGAGTATGGGGAAACTGGATGGTTCAAGTTTTACCAACTAATAAAAAATTAATTGATCGTAGCACAAGAATTATTGCCTTCGTTTCAGGACTTTCATATGAGAAAGCTAATGAAGAATTCTTCTATTCTTTATATAATCGTAAACCAGAAGATGAATATCGTGAATCATATGTAATCGAAACTTTGAAACGTTTAGGTTTTGAACAAAATAATAAAATTGAATAATTAATATTCAAACTACTGCTTTCAGGCAGTAGTTTTTTTATTTCAAAATATTCTTTAGAAAAATAGTGACAAAAATTGTTTTATTAATGTACAAATAGATAGGTTTTTACAGAAATATTTGATATAATTATACTAATCTGTAAAAACGGGAAGTATTGGATGTTTAAAAAATTTCCATTTTAGCCTTAGTGCTAGTTGCCGAGAAATCTTATGGCGATGATTTGTATAAAGTCACACAGAAATATAGAGTATGAGGGGTTTGTTATGAAAAAAATATTTGCGCTTGGAGTATTTATAATTTTATTGTTTGGTATTAGTGGCTGTAACCCAGCAGTGGAAACAGAAGATCCAAATGATATTTTTTCTCAATTGCCTAGTCTAGCAGAATTAACTTTAGCTGATGAAGTAACAGTCATTGCTGTTCGGGCTGCTTATGAGAAACTATCGGTAGCCGATAAAGATAAAATAAAAACTAGCAATCTAACAAAATTAGAAAATTTAGAAAATAAATTGTCCGAACTAAAAGAACCAGTTGATGAAACAACTGAAGAAGAAGAGTTTCGTGAGGCAGTGGCAAAAATTCCGACTGCCAGCGCTATTACTCTCGCAGATAAAGCTTATATAATTTTGGTGCGTGGTCATTACAATAGTCTGGCGAATGAAATAAAAGAATTAGTTACGGAGGCCCTTGTTGTATTAGAACTAGCAGAAGCGCGAATAACAAGTTTAGAAGGAGAAAATCAACAATTATTAGCCCAAAATATTATTGATCAGATATTGGCCTTACCAGTTTTAAAAGAGATAACTATTACCAGTCGGACTATAATTGAAAACATTAGAAATGAATATGAAAGTTTATCTAATGATATAAAGAATTTAATTAGTAGTTCTCATTTGATGACTCTTAGTAATTATGAAAATAGATTGTTAGATTTACAAGAGGTAGAAGATTTTGTTACTACTTTATATAGTTTACCGCTGATTGCCGATTTAACACTTGCTAGTCAAGATCAAATCGTTAGTTTGCGCGACACTTTTAGAACTTTAGAAACATGGCAGAAAAATTTAATTGATTTTGATGATTTATTGCTACTTGAAGATTATGAAATAGAACTCCAAGAGTTAATTAAAGAAGATTTAAATAATAAAACGCCGCAAGCAGCGGCAGATTTAATGCTCTATTTAGCCGAATACATTCCTAACGAAATAATTGAGAGTTTAGATTTCTTTCCAACATATATTATCAATGGTGTTGATTTAACTTTGTTTTGGTCAACGGGAGATAGTTCTATTAATTATCTTGGTCAAGTAATAAAACCAGCTAAAGACCGTAATGTTACAATAGTAGTCAGAATTACACGTGGTAATTATGATGTATCATATAGTAAAAATGTTATTATAAAAGGAGTTGGGGAACTAGTGATGCCAGAATTTACACCAGGAAAGAAAATTACATTTGCTTACATGCGCAACAAAGATGGAGCTCAGGATGTCTTGTATAACCGTGACTACCGTATGCTTGATGTCATTAACTACTCATTTGCGAGAATATCAGGAGGCAAGCTGAGTATTGCCGGATTGTCTAACCTAAACAAAGTTTTGGCTTTACGCCAACAAGGAGTTCGCGTTGTGATAGTTGTTGATGGCGTATCTCCGGATACAGCTGATGCTTTTAATGCGATGGCTATATCACCAGCAACGAGAAAAATATTTATTGATTCAGTTATGGATATAATGGATTTATATCAACTTGATGGTATTGATTTAGATTGGGAGATAAGAGTTAATACAGGCAATTTTAATTTACTATGTAAAGAATTACGTGAAGCCTTTGATAAGTATGATCGTAAATTAATATTGAGTGCTGCTGTTGGTGTCGCAACGGGTGCTTTTGATGCCCGAACATTGGCTAATTATTTAGATTTTCTGCACATTATGACTTATGGTATGGGAAGCACTACGAGAGTAGGCCACGAAACGGCGTTATATTCCGGAGCGAACGCTACTTATTCTGTTGACTGGGCTGTTAGTAAATATTCTCGCGAAGGTTTTCCAAAAAATAAAATGACGTTTGGAATTCAGTTTTATGTCCGCATGGGAACTGTTAGCGGAAATCCTGCTAACCCGCTTGGTTTAGCAATGACGAGCGGAAGATCAATAAGTTATGCATCTTTTGCTGCTAATTATTATAATGCTAATAAGCAGTATGAATCTTTTGATTTTGCTACAGGCTCATATTATTGGTTTGATGGGACGACTTATGCTTCTTATGATAATCAACAATCGGTTAAGGCTAAATGTCAGTATATTGAAAATCAAGGTTTAGCGGGAGTTATGTACTGGGATTATGGTCATGATTTAACGGGAACCTTACTTGGCGCAATTTATCAAGAATTCAATAATTAAAAGCAAGGCTTAAAGGCCTTGCTTATTTTTTTGATAAACGATAGAATTTTTGGCTTTGCCGACTCTAACAACGACACCCAAACTTGAGAGAATATTTAAGGCGATTTGCGAATGATGAAGATTTAAAGGAGTTGCTTTTTGATAATCTTTCGAGGTGAAATTAAGTGGCAAGCTATCAGGTAGAAAAACATTATAATCAACTGGTGTGGTTAAACAAACTTCATCAATTAACTTTAACGGGATGCGCTCATAACGGCTCGATCCTTTTTTCTTATTTAAACTCCAACCATTTAAATACCGGTAGTCTTCAACATCGATTAACATCAAATGAATATTCAAATTTTTATTATCTAGATAGGATTTTATTTTATAGAGTTCAAAAAAAGCGTTGTAAAACGATCCTTTTTTTGGACTTTTGCGTTTCGCGGAAGCCTCACCAGTTTCCATATCAATCCAAGAAAGCCATTTAATGTGGGGGATTGGATAAACTAGTGTCACCTTATAATTAGGGAGAAAGAAATCTAGTTTTTTCCTGAGGGCGTTAAAAGCTCGCGTTTGAATTTCTATTATCTCATTATTCGCGAAAATGTCAGCATAAAAAGAACCGATCTTTATTTCATGGGAAGTACTGTCCTCAACAAAATAAAATTTGATTACCCGATGCAACAATTTTTCTTGCAATGTCCCGATGCCTTTTATTTCTTTTTGATTGTTGATTAGATTAGCCGTAATTTCTAAAAAGCGTTTCTCATTCATGATTGTTTTCCTTATCTATTACTTTCTTTAATTATACCAAAAATAAGCGATAATCCCAAGAATAGTTTATCTTCCCAAGAAATATTCACTTGACAATTTCCGTGTTTTAGATTATTATATTATAGTATAAAGAAAAACTAAGATAGAGACAGTAGAATTAGCAAAAATTGTTATAGAGAGCTAGGGATGGTGAAATCCTAGTCAGAGTATGCTATTATGAAAATCACTCTGGAGTTGCAAGCTGAAATAAGTAAGCTGAGCCGGGATCCCCCGTTATAAGGACAGCATATGTTTGTATGTAAAAGGTGGTATAATGAAATTCAACTTTCATCCTTTGAGGCTGGGAGTTTTTTATTTTATAGGAGGAAAAGATGTATAAAAAAGTGCCAACAAATTTAAATTTTGTTGAAAGAGAAGCAAAGATTAGAGATTTTTGGAAAGAAAATAATATTTTCGAGAAAAGTATTTCCGCGCGAGAAGGAAATAGAAACTATACATTTTATGATGGACCCCCAACGGCTAATGGAAAGCCGCATATTGGGCATGTTTTAACACGGGTTATTAAGGATATGATTCCCCGTTATCATGCAATGAAAGGGGCTCACGTCTTAAGGAAAGCAGGATGGGACACTCACGGCTTGCCAGTTGAGATTGAAGTTGAAAAGAGCTTAGGCATTGATGGAAAAGAACAAATTGAAGAATATGGTTTAGCCCCATTTATTACTAAATGTAAGGAAAGTGTCTGGAAATATAAAGCAATGTGGGAAGATTTCTCTGATATTGTTGGTTATTGGGTTGATACGGAACATCCTTATGTTACTTATGAAAATGATTATATTGAATCTGTATGGTGGAGTTTGAAAAAGGTTTGGGAGCGAAACTTATTATATAAAGGTTATAAAATAACTCCCTACTGTCCGCGTTGTGGGACACCTTTATCATCTCATGAAGTTGCTCAAGGCTATAAAGACGTTAAAGAAGAATCAGCGATTGTTAAATTCAAATTAGAAGATGAAAATGCTTATTTCCTAGCGTGGACAACAACACCATGGACACTACCTTCAAACGTAGCTCTAGCTGTTAACCCAACAAAAACATATGTAAAAGTTAAAAAGAATGATGAAGTTTATTACTTAGCTGAAGCTTTAGTTGAAAAAGTTTTGGAAAATGAATATACTATTTTAGAAAAATTTGTTGGTAAAGACTTAGAATACAAACGCTATGAACCGCTGTTTCATTTCTGTGAGAAAGCTGAAAATGCCTTTTTTGTGACTTGTGGGGACTTCGTTACTTTAGAAGACGGAACAGGAATTGTTCATATGGCTCCTGCTTTTGGTGAAGATGACTATACTGTTGGTAAAAAGTATAATTTGAAATTTGTTCAGTATGTTAACGCTAAGGGTGAGTTAACTGAAGAAACGGATTGGAATGGAATATTTTGCAAGAAAGCTGATAAGTTAATTCTAAAAGATTTGCGTGCTAATGGATTATTATTTAAAGTATATAAATATGAACATAGTTATCCGCATTGCTGGCGTTGTGATTCACCATTAATTTATTATGCTCGTGAGTCGTGGTTTATTAGGATGACTGAAGTGAAAGAAGATTTAATTAGAAACAATAATACAATAAACTGGATTCCGGAAAATATTGGTAAAGGCCGATTTGGCGATTGGTTAGAGAACATCCAAGACTGGAGTATTAGCCGTAATCGTTATTGGGGAACACCACTTCCAGTTTGGGAATGTGAATGTGGCCATAAACATGCGATTGGGTCTATTAGTGAATTGAAAGAAATGTCAAATAATTGTCCCGAGGATATTGAGCTTCATCGTCCATATATTGATGAAGTAACAATCAAATGTCCAAAATGCGGGCAACAAATGAAGCGAGTTGAAGAAGTAATCGACTGTTGGTATGATTCAGGAGCAATGCCGTTTGCCCAATGGCATTATCCATTTGAAAACCAAGAGATGTTTGCCGAGCAATTCCCTGCTGATTTTATTTCCGAAGCTGTTGACCAGACTAGAGGATGGTTTTATTCATTATTAGCTATTTCAACCTTAATCTTTAATAAAGCACCTTATCGAAATGTTATTGTTTTAGGTCACGTTCAAGATGAGAACGGCCAAAAGATGAGTAAATCAAAAGGCAATGCCGTTGATCCAATGGCCGCTTTAAATGAATTTGGTGCTGATTCAATTCGGTGGTACTTCTATGAGAATAGTGCGCCGTGGCTGCCTAACCGCTTCCATAAAGATGCTGTTGTTGAAGGGCAAAGGAAATTTCTCCGAACTTTGTGGAATACATATGCCTTTTATGTTTTATATGCTGATATCGATAAATTTAATCCAACTAAATATAAGTTAGAATACGATAGGCTTCCAGTTATGGATAAATGGTTATTGTCTAAGCTAAACACAGTTGTGAAGGACGCTGATAATAATCTAGCCAATTATAAGATAATTGAAACGGCAAGAAGTATCCAAGATTTTGTTGATGAAATGAGTAATTGGTATGTCCGTCGCTCGCGGGAACGCTTTTGGGCTAAGGGCATGGAACAAGATAAAATAAATGCTTATATGACACTTTATACGGCTTTAGTTACTATTTCGCAAGTAGCAGCACCAATGATTCCGTTTATGACTGAAGATATATACCAAAATTTAGTGCGAAGTGTTGATAAATTAGCCAGAGAAAGTATCCATTTATGTGATTATCCAACCCCAGTTCTATCGTGGATTGATAAGGATTTAGAAATGAATATGGAATTAGTCCTTGATGTTGTTGTGATGGGCCGTGCAGTGAGAAATAACTGCAGTATTAAAAATCGTCAACCAATCGGGAAAATGTATGTAAAAGCAACAAAACCACTCGACAAATTTTATGTTGCCATAATTGAAGAAGAACTGAATGTGAAGGAAGTTTTGTTTGTTGAAAGTATAACCGCTTTTATCTCTTATAGTTTAAAACCAAATTTTAAGACTGTTGGGCCAAAATACGGTAAATATATAAACGACATCAAGAACGCTTTACAAGATATTGATGGTGCTAAAGCAAAAGCAGAGTTAGATAGTGCGGGAAGTTTGCAACTAAAAGTTAAAGATATCGATGTTCAGTTACTAACAGAAGATGTCTTAGTTGAAGTTATCCAACAAGAAGGCTTTGCGTCTTTGTCGGATAATTACACAGCGGTTGTTATGGATACAAAGCTTACTCCAGAATTAATTGAAGAAGGCTTTGTCCGCGAAATAATTAGTAAGATTCAAACAACGCGGAAGGAATCTGACTTTAATGTCATCGACCATATCGCTGTTTATGTTTCGGGAAATAGAAAAATTGAAGAAATATTTAAACGTAATATTATGAGCATTAAAGGTGATGTTTTAGCTGATGAAGTTTATTTTGCTCAAGATATCGCTTCAACGATTGAATTTAATATCAATGGTGAAATTGTTAACATTGGTTTAAAACAATTATAATTATTCCCCAAGAAACCGTAAATTTACTGAAAAGTATAAAAGCCGAAAAAATATCTTGATTTAGTAAAAATATCTTGATATACTAATAAGGGCGCTCTAGAATGCGCAAATAGAAACCAAATCTCCCCTACAGGAGATTTTTTTTATAAGAGGAGGAATTATATGGCGAAGTACATTTTTGTTACTGGGGGCGTTGTTTCAAGTTTGGGAAAAGGGATAACGGCTTCGTGTATTGGTAGATTATTAAAAAACCGAGGTCTTAAAGTTTTCATGCAGAAGTTTGATCCATACATCAACGTTGATCCAGGAACGATGAGTCCCCACCAACACGGTGAAGTTTTTGTGACCGATGATGGCGCCGAAACAGATTTAGATTTAGGGCACTATGAACGCTTTATTGATGAAAACTTATCGCAAGATTCTAGTATTACTTCGGGTAAAATATATAAAGCTGTTATTGAAAAAGAACGCCGAGGCGATTATAATGGCGGAACTGTTCAAGTAATTCCTCACATTACTAATGAAATTAAAAATAAAATTCGTAGTGCTGCCATTCATTCTGCGGCTGATGTCGTTATTACGGAAATTGGCGGAACAGTTGGTGATATTGAATCACAGCCGTTCTTAGAAGCAATT